>JAPPGB010000067.1 GCA_028821475.1 Spirochaetaceae bacterium | reverse complement strand
TATTTTAATAATATCCACCCGCCAGCCATCCACACCCCCCCCGGCCCTCCCCCGCCCCCCCCTTCGGCGCCGTAGCCGGCGGGGCCGCGGCAGCCGCAACCCGCTCCTGCCGCGGCCCGCCGGCCGGAAGACACGGCTCCGGCAGCACCGCAGGCGCCGGCGGCCAGCCCGGCTGCGCGGCCGGCCGCACGGCAGCATCGCGTCTACTTCGCCGCGGTGGACTCGGCCGGCGGCATCGCCCTTACCGGCGTCACCCGCTCGGCGGTCGACTTGGCCGCCCCCCTGACCGACACGCTGGCCACGCTGCTCGCCGGCCCGGACGCGAGCGAATCAGGCCGCGGCCTCATCACGCTCATTCCGCCGGCGGTCACCCTGAACAGGGTCTATGTCCGCGAACGCGTCGCTTACGTCGACGTCAGCGAAAGCTTTCGCTTCAACCGGCACGGCCGCGAAGGACTCGACATTCAACTTCAGCAGGTGGTGTACTCCGCCACGCAGTTTCCCAACGTCGAGCAGGTCCAGATCCTGATCGACGGCCGCCGCATAGACTATCTCGGCTCCGAGGGCGCCTTCGTCGGGAAACCAATCGGCCGCGAGGCGTTTCAGTAGCTCTCCAGCTCATTACGCAGGGTATCGACCGTGTCGACGGTGTCGACCGTATCCACCATGTCGGACACCTCGGCCGGTACGGAGCGCGCGGCGGTGAGCAACGCCAGCACCTCCCGGTTGCCGCGCCGTCCGGGCAGCGCGGCCGGCGTGCAGCGCCTGAACTCGACTCCTTCCAGCGCCAGGTCGGCCTGCAGTGCGCGGACCACGGCCGCGATCGCTTCGGCTCCCCGTACCAGCCCGTCGAACCGCCGCGTCCCCGCGCCGTGTGCCGGGCCCGTCGCGGCCCGCCACTCGAACTGCGGCTTGACGAGTGCGAGCAGCCAGCCCTCTCGGGTGAGATTGAGCAGCCGGGCCGCCGCTCCGCGCAGGGAACGGAACGACAGATCGCACACGGCGCCGTCCGGCTGAGGCCGCAGACTGCCGGGTTGCAGATGCATCACGTTGGTGCGCTCGTGAACGGTGGTGCGGGAATCGCTGCGCAGACGATAGGCAAGTGCCCCGTATGCGACGTCGACACAATGCACGTGGCGCGCGCCGCGCCGCAGCAGGCAGTCCGTGAACCCGCCGGTCGCGGAACCGGCATCGAGCACCACCTTGCCGGCCACCGGCACGCGGAACCGCTCAAGCGCATGCAGCAGCTTGTAGCCGGCGCGCGAGGCCAGCGGCGGCTCGGGCTGCACCGCCACCGCGGATGCGTCGGTGACCATGCGCCGCGGATCCCGTACCCGTTCGCCGTCCACCCGCACCTCCCCGCACAACACCGCCGCATACCAGTGCTCTCGCCCCGGCTCCGGGTGCAGTTCACACAGCCGGGCGAGCAGTGTCCGCGCGCGCGCGCCGTGCGCCCGGCGGACGCCGCCGGGCGTGGTCACAAGCGGGCGTGCTCGACTATTCGTTCCAGGGCGATCGCCTTGCCGGTGACACGGTCCACGCTCAGCAACGCGCCGCAGATGTCGGCCGGTCCCTCGTCGACCTCCATGCGCAACGGCATCTGGCTCAGTACGCGGCGCAGCACGATGTCCGGCTTCATACCCAGCACGCTGTCGCGGGGGCCGGTCATCCCCAGGTCGGTCAGGTAGGCGGTGCCGCGCGGGAGAATCCGCTCGTCGGCCGTCTGTACGTGCGTATGCGTACCGACCACGGCGGACACCGATCCGTCGAGATGCAGCGCCAGCGCCTCCTTCTCCTCGACGCTCTCCGCGTGCATGTCCACCACCACCAGCGGCGTCTCCTTGCGCAGCTTGGCGACCTCGGCACGCGCCACGCGGAACGGACAATCGAGGTGCGACATGGCGACTCTCCCCTCCAGGTTCAGTACGCCGACCTTGACCCCGCCGGCTTCCACGATACAGGTACCCTTGCCGGGCACCGAGGGCGGATAGTTGTGCGGCCTGAGCAGCCGATCGTGGCTCTCCAGGCGCGGCCAGATCTCCCTCTGTTGCCAGATGTGATTGCCGGTGGTCATCACGTCGATGCCGTAACCGGCGTACTCGTCCGCCTGCGCAAGCGTCAGGCCGAACCCGGCGGCGGAATTCTCGACGTTGGCAATGACCAAGTCACAACGACTGCGCTTCTTGAGCCGCGCAAGGTGCATGAACAGGGCGCGTGACCCGGACGGGCCGACCACGTCACCAATCAGCAATACGCGCACTGGCTCGGGCGCGCGGCGCGGCGCGGCCGCCGCCCCGATCAACTCCTGCAGCCGGTCAGTCACGTCCCGCTACCGCACCGGCCACGATCGCCTCGTCAGCGTGCATACTCCACCACCCGCGTCTCGCGAATCACCGTTACCTTGATCCTTCCCGGGTACTTGAGCTCGGCTTCGATCTGCTTGGCGACCTGCCTGCCGAGTTCGCGCGCGCCGTCGTCCGACACGCGCTCGGTACTGACCATCACGCGCAGCTCCCGGCCGGCTTGAATCGCATAGGCGCGGTCGACGCCGGCATAGCCGGTGGCGATGCGCTCCAGGTTCTCCAGCCTCCTCAGGTAGTTGTCCAGGGACTCGCGCCGCGCTCCCGGCCGCGATGCCGAGATGGTGTCCGCGATCTGGACGATGATCGCCTCCACCCCCGACGGCTCGACATCGTAGTGGTGTGCGCCGATGGCGTTGCATACCACCTCGTCCTCGCCGCAGCGGCGCGCCAACTCCATGCCGGTCACGGCGTGGCCCAGGTTCTCGTCCGAATCGATAGCCTTGCCGATGTCGTGCAGCAACGAAGCACGCTTGCTCAACTGGATGTTGCCGCCGGTCTCGGCCGCGATCATCGCCCCGAGCTGAGCGGTCTCCTTGGCGTGTGCGAGCTGGTTCTGGCCGTAACTCGTGCGGTACTTGAGGCGTCCGAGCGTCATCACCAGGTCGCGGTGCATGCTCGGTATCTCCAGGTCGAACAGCACGCGCTCGGCGTCCTCCTCGATCGTCTTCTCCAGATCGCGATGCACCTTGCGCACAATCTCCTCGATGCGGGCGGGATGGATGCGGCCATCGGTGATCAGCCGTTCGAGCGCAAGACGCGCCGTCTCCTTGCGCAGCGGGTCGAAACAGGAGAGCACCACCGCCTCCGGGGTGTCGTCGATGATGATGTCGACTCCCGTCAGGTTCTCAAGGGTGCGGATATTGCGCCCTTCGCGCCCGATGATCCGACCCTTCATGTCGTCGTTGGGCAAGCTTACCGACGTGACGCTGACCTCCGACGTGGTCTCCGACGCCAAGCGCTGCATCGCGTTGACCACCACTTCCCGCGCCTTGCGCTCGGCAGTCTGCTTGGCCTCCGCTTCGATATTGTGAATCAACGCCTGCGCTTCGTGGCGGGCGTCGTCCTCGATGCTGTTTACCAGCCGCTTCCTGGCTTGGTCGGCGGTGAGCTTGGCAACCTGCTCCAACTCCACGATCCATTGCTCGGACGCGCGCGACACGTCGTCCTCGCGTTCTACGATCGCCCGTTCCCGGGCGACCAACTGCTTCTCCTGGCGATCAAACGCCTCTCGCCGCTTCTCTAGGTTCTCTTCCTTCTGGAGCAGTCGTTGCTCATGGCGCTGAACTTCGTTTCTTCGCGCCCGAGTCTCCCGCTCCAACTGGTTACGCTCTCGTAACAATTCATCTTTCGTCTCCAGGACCGCTTCACGCTTCCGTGCTTCAGCGTCCTGTCTCGCGTCCCTAACGATCCTTTGCGCCTTCTGTTCCGAAGACGCCAACTCCAGTCTGGCGTACAGCCAGCGTACAAGCCAACCTAGTCCAATCCCAGCGGCAAGAGAAAGTACAATCCAAGGCAACTGGGCGGGCATGTACTTCCTCCCCCATGACTATTGTGTAGACTCCAGCCTACTGTCCGGTCGCGACCGGTGTCAAGCTGACCGGCGCGCCGCGCACGCGCCGCCGCGCGTCGCCGCTGCCGCGGGCGCAGCGCCCCGTCAGGTATGCAGATTGAGCCGGTCCATGAGGGTCTCCCGGGACCACTGCGCGCTGGCCTGCACCGTGGCGTCGTCCGGCATCGAGGCGGCGAACAGCAGGTAGGCGTGCCGGCCGTCAAGCGTCGCCGGCAACAGCGCCATGCGTTCGGCCGCGAACGGCAGCCGGGTACACACGTCGCTGCCCGGCCCGGCCAGCACGTAGCGTCGCGCCCGCAGGTGCTCGTCGTAGAGCCGGTCGCCGGCGCTCACGGCCATCGCGCTCAGGACCAGGTGCGGCGACCCGGCGGCGACGCCGGCCGTGTAGCCGGCGGCCTGTTCCACCAGCAGCACCGCGGCGTGCGCCGCCAACGCCGCGCGTTGTTCTTCCAACACCCGCCGGCGCGTATCGCCGGCGCCCGTAGCGCGGAACTGCGCCAGAAGTTGGTCGTAGTCCACGCCCGCGCCGGTCACCCGCGTGCGCACCTGCCGGCGCTGACCGGCGCTCGCCAGGCGCGCGATCTTGTCGTCCGTTATCACGGTCTCGGCAGTCCGGCGCAGCGAACGGCGTGGCTCCGCGGGCGCGCCGTAGACCTGCTCGCGCACGCGGTATACGCCGCCTTCGAGCGCCACGCTGTCGCGGAACCGTTGCACCGCTTCGGCAAACGCCGCTGTTTCCCACACCTCGACCGACGCGCGCCTGCGCTCGGCCTCCGGCTCCGGCCGGCGCTCTTCGATCGCTTCCGGTTGCCGCGGCGCCGGCGAGGACGGCGCCGGCGGCGTTGCGGTGGATGCGCGGCGCCGGCGAGGCGCGCGCAGCGGGGCCAGCGTCAGCGCAACCACCACGGCGCCGAGCAGCGCGGGCACCAACCAGGGCCAGGTCGGCGCGAGCGGTCCCGACCGTACCAAGCTGCTCGCCGCCTCCCACCACAGGGGCACCGTCACCAACGCCGCCGCAACCAGCAGCCCGGCGGCCATCCGGAGCGGGTTGTGGCGCTCCGCCCTCATCCTAATTCCCCACCAGCACGGCGGCCCAGCTCGCCGCCAGCAAGGCGGTCAGGACGGCGACTCCCAGCGGCGTCGTCGGCGTGGGAGTGCTGTCCGGGGCGGCATCCACTTCGCGCTGCACCTCGCACAGCAGCTTGTCGAGGCGTCCGACCGGGTCGCGTGCAAGCAGCTTCACGTCCGCGGCGAGAAACCCGCGCACGTAGGCCAGCGTGAGGTCGAGCAGGTGTCCCGCGCGCCCCGGCAGGCGCAGATCGCGCCGTATTCCGATCTTGGAGAGCAGCAGCAGACCGGTCAGCCCAAACGCCTTGGCGAGTCCGACCTCCAGCGCGCCCGCGGTCACCGGAAAGCCGGCCGGCGCCGCCAGCACACGCCCGCCCGGTGTCACCAGGTTGAACGCCACCACCGCGGCAAAGAACACCACGGTCCGGCCGATGCGGATGCTTCGCCCGATGCCGAGTGCGACGATGACCAGCAGCGCCAACTGCGCCGCGCGCACCGCCGGAGTGCTCGAAACCAGCATGGACGGCGCCGTCAGGCACACCCACGCCAGCAACGCCCGCGCCGAGACCCGCCGGTCGAGCCAGTCGGTCAACGGGGCGCCGCACGAACGCCGCCGCCCCGCGACGCCGGCAGGTTACGCGACCGCGTGCCTGCGGTCACTCCCCCGTGTCGGGGTCCTGGTTCCGCTCGACCAGTTCCAGGAGCACCATCTCGGTGGCGTCTCCGTAACGCTGGCCCAGCTTCACTCGCCTGGTATAGCCGCCCGGGCGATCACGGAAGCGGCCGGCTATCTCGTCGAACAACTTGGCCAGTATTTCCTTGTCGGGGACGCTGCGCGCCACCTGGCGCCGGTTGTGCACGCTGTCGACTCGTGCACGGGTGATCAACCGTTCCGCCGTGCGCGCGATTTCCCTCGCCTTGGCCTTGGTGGTACGAATGCGCTCGTAGCGAAACAGCGCAGTCACCATGCTGCGATGCAGGGCGCGCCGGTGACTCGCCTTGCGATCGAGGCGGTTGATGTCGTTTCTATGCTTCATTGGTCCCGCTGTCGGCAGCGGCCGCCGCTTCGTCCGGCGCCGCGTCCATCTCCGTTGCACCATCCGGCGCAACACTTTCCGGCGCAACACTTTCCGGCGCACCGCCGGGCGCAGGCTCGGGCGCGGACGGATCGCCCTCGCCCTCGCCGCCGAATTCGGTCTTGAATTCGTCGACGTTGCCGATGCCGAGGCGCAGGTTGCGCTCCGCCAGCTTCGACTTGATCTCGTCGAGCGACTTCTTGCCGAAGTTCCGTGTCTTGGCGATCTCCTCTTCGGTTCTGGCGACCAGATCGCCGATGGTGCGGATATTCGCGTTCCGAAGGCAATTGCTGGAACGTACCGAGAGTTCGAGTTCCTCCACCGGCGTCTCCATCAGTGAGCGGACCAGTTCGTCACGCTCATCGTAGACGTCCTCGTCGCCACCGTCGTCCTCGTCGAAGTTGATGAAGATGGTGAATTGATCCTTCGCGATCTTGGCGGCCTCGGCAAGCGCATCCTCAGGCGCGACCGATCCATCGGTGGTAATCTCCAGAATCAGCTTGTCGAAATCGGTCCGCTGGCCGACTCGCGTATTCTCCACCGAATACCTCGCCTTCAGGATCGGCGAATACATGGCGTCCACCGCGATCGTCCCAACCACCTGGATATAGCGTTCCTGGCGCTCCGCGGGGACGTATCCGCGCCCGAGCTCGATCTGAACCTCGATGACGAGGTTGGCGCCCTCCATCAGCGTCGCCAGCTTCAGTTCCGGGTTGAGTACCCTTACCTGTTGGTCGTTGGCAAGGCTCACGCCGGTGATCTCGCCGGGCCCCTGAACTTCCATGAGTATGGTCTTCTCTTCAAGGTCGTCGGCCAGGGAGAGCTTCAGATGCTTGAGCTGGTTGATGAAGTCGGGCGTGTCCTCGACCATGTCGGGAATCGAGTCGAACTCGCTCGACAGGACGTGCGGCTTCTGGTCCGCATCGTAGCTGGTCACGTGAATGGCGGTAACCGCGTAGCCCTGAATCGACGACAGCAGAATCCGGCGCAACGTGTTGCCGACCGTGACCCCGTACCCGCGCTCGAACGGGTACGCGATGAAGCGCCCGAAGTTGCGGCCTACCTCGCCGTGCTCGAACGTGATGCCCTTTGGGCGTTTGAGCCCTTTCAACAGACTCCGTCGTCCCATGGCTACCTACTTCGAATACAGCTCGACAATGAGCTGCTCGTTGACCCCGGCGAGGTCCGCGATGTCGCCGCGCTGCGGTATCCCCCGCACCAACCCGGTCAGAGCGTCTGGGTCCACCTCCAGCCAAGGCACCACTCCGGCGCGCGAATACTCCTTGAGACCATCCTTGATCACCGTCATTCGCTTGGCGCGCTCATGCACCGAGATGGTGTCGTTTTCCCGCACCAGGTAGGAGGGGATGGTGACCCGCTTGCCGTTCACGAGGATGTGTCCGTGGGACACCAGTTGCCGGGCCTGCTTGCGGGACGCTGCAAAGTGCAGCCGGTAGACGATGTTGTCGAGCCGCTTCTCCAGCAGCCGGATCAGATTCTCGCCGGTCACCCCGCGCTCGCGAGAGGCCTTCTGGAAAAAGCCGCGGAACTGCCGCTCGAACATCCCGTACATCCGCTTCACCTTTTGCTTCTCGCGCATCTGTACGCCGAAGTCGGATACCTTCTGCATGCGCGCACGCGGAGCCTTGCCGGGCTTGCCCTTGCGCTTGGTGATCTGGCACTTGGGGCCGTGACACCGATCTCCCTTGAGAAACAACTTGACGCCCTCGGCGCGGCACAACCGGCAGGCCGGTCCCAGGTACCTACCCATGATCAGGCCTCCTCACACGCGCCGCTTCTTCTGCGGACGGCAACCGTTATGGGGAATCGGGGTGACGTTGCGTATCGCCCGAACCCGCAGTCCGAGGGCGCCGAGCGAGCGGATGGCGGACTCGCCGCCGCCGCCGGGACCCTTCACGTACACACTCACTTCCTGCAGACCGTACTCCATCGCTTTTCGCGCCGCCGTCTCCGCGGTGGTCTGCGCGGCAAAGGGCGTCGACTTCTTTGCCCCGCGAAAGCCCAGAGAACCCGCCGACGCCCACGACACGGCATCGCCGGTCAGGTCGGTTATCGTGATGATGGTGTTGTTGAAGGTCGCCTGGATATAGACGTTGCCCCTGCTGACCTGTCTTCTTGTTGATCGTTTTGCCACTCTATCTCCGTTTTGTCTGGGTCTCCGTTTGTCCGGTCTCCGTTTTGTCCGGTTCGTCGGCCACGTTCCGCCGCGCGTTACTTCGCGGCCGGCGCCTTGCGCTTGCCGGCGACCGTCTTCCGCTTGCCCTTTCGGATCCTTGCGTTGGTACGTGTCCGCTGGCCGCGCACCGGCAGGCCGCGGCGATGGCGAATGCCGCGGTAGCAGCCGATGTCCATCAAGCGCTTGATGTTCATCGACACCTCGGTGCGCAGCCGGCCCTCCACCTGGTAGTCGTTCTCGATCACCTGCCGCAGCCGGGTAATCTCGTCCGCGGTCAGGTCGTTCATGCGCGTGCCCGGATCGATGCCCACCGTGGCGCAGATCGCGGTGGCCGCCGAACGCCCGATCCCGAAGATGTAGGTCAGCGCGATATCCACGTGTTTGTTGGGCAGGTCGATTCCCGCTATACGTGCCATGAGAGCCCCCTCTTGCGACCGCGGATCAGCCGCGTTGCCGCTGTTTGTGCTTGGGGTTGGTGCAGATTACGCGCACCACCCCGCGCCGCCGGATCACTTTGCACCGGTTGCACATTTTCTTCACGCTCACGCGTACCTTCATTTCAACTCCCCATTTCACAGGTTCCGCGACCGGATGCGGCCCTTCTTGGTCAGCCCCTCGTGGTGGTGCATCCGCAGGTGCCCTTCGATCTGACTCATGGTGTCGAGGTCGACGCCCACCATGATGAGCAGCGAAGTACCGCCCATGAGGAAGGCCACCGACGACGGGAACGAGAACAGCGCCTGGATGATCGAGGGAATGATCGCGATGAACGCCAGGAACAACGCTCCCGGTAAGATGATGCGATTCAGTATCCGCGTCAAATAGGCGCGCATGTTGTCGGAGCTGATGCCGCGGATGGAACCGCCGTTCTCCCGAATCTGGCGGGCAATCTCGACCGGGTTGAGCGTGACCTGGGTATAGAAGTAGGCGAAGAACACGATCAGCACCGCATACACGATGACATGGGGCAGCCCGTCCGGGCGCAGCCAGGAGGCGAACCGGGACAGCCATGGCTGACTGCTGCCGAGATTCTGCGCAATCTGCAGCGGGAAGATCAGCACCGAGGAGGCGAAAATCACCGGAATGACACCGGACGGGTTGATCTTGAACGGCAGGTACGCGTTCTGCGCACCGTACACGCGCCGTCCGACCACCCGCTTGGCGTAATTGACCGGAATGCGCCGCTGCCCTTGCTGCTCATAGACGATCAGTGCGATCACGCCGACGAACACGCCGAACACCACGATCGCGTATACCGGATTGAGGTCCTGCCGCTGGATCTGCGTGATGATGATCCAGATGGCATTCGGGATGCGCGCCACGATGCCGGCGAAGATGAGCAGCGAAATGCCGTTGCCGATGCCGCGCTGGGTAATCTGCTCACCCACCCACATCAGGAATACCGTCCCCGCCGTCACCGTGAGCATGGCGATGATCGTGTACGGCACCCGCGCCATGGTGATGGCGTCCGGAATGGAGTTGGCAAACTCGGTAACGGTGAACGACTGCACCAGGCACACGAGAACGGTGCCGTAGCGCGTATAGCGCTGGATGCGCTTCCGTCCGCCCTCCTCCTCGGAGATCTTCTTCAGCTTCGGAAACACCATCAGCAGGAGCTGCATGATGATCGAGGTGGTGATGTAAGGCACGATGCCGAGCATGAATATCGAGAAGTTGGTAAATGCGCCTCCCGAGAAGAAGTCGAAGTAGTCGGTGATGCCGACCGTCCCCGAACTCTGCTGGGCGGTAAAGAAGGCGTTGAGCGCGGTCACGTTGACGCCCGGGATGGGCAGCACCGCGCCGAGCCGGAACACCAGCAGCATCGCCACGGTGAACAGGATTCGGTCGCGCAGGTCCTTGATCCGGAAGATGTCGACGATAGGATTCGATGCCACGCCTACTCCGCCGCGCCCGCGGCCGCGGGTGCGCTGCCGGGCACCCCGGTTACCTGCACCGCGACCAGGGTTACGCGGCCGCCGGCCTCCTCGATCTTGCGGCGCGCGCTTTCGGATACGCGCGTCACCTGCACCTCGAGCTTGCGATCGACGGCCCCGTCGCCAAGCAGCTTCACGGCCGCGGCCGGAGACTTGATCAGGCCGCGTTCGGCGAGCGACCGCGGGGTCACCACCGCGCCGTCCTCGAAACCGGCGAGCGCCGCGACATTGAGCACCTGGTAGTCGACGCGAAATCGCTTGTTGGAGAATCCGCGCCGTGCCACGCGCCGGTAGAGCGGCATCTGGCCGCCCTCGAAGCCGGGACGAACGCCGCCGCCGGAGCGCGAATTCTGCCCCTTGGTGCCGCGTCCCGCGGTACCGCCGCGGCCGCTGCCGGCACCGCGCCCGACCACGCGCCGCGCGCGCGTAGCGCCGGCCGGCCGACGCGGACCGTCCATCGACGCGTACACATTCGAAGTGCCACGCTGCGCCGCCGTCACGAATCCTCTCCCGCCGGCTCCACCGTCAGCAGGTACGACACCTGCTTGACCATGCCGAGGATGTCCGGAGTCGCGGCATGGCGTACGCTGCTGCCCACGCGACGCAATCCGAGGGCGGCAAGCGTACGGCGGTGGCGCGGCTTGCTGCCGAGCGGACTGCGTGTCAGGCGCACGCGAATTGCTTCTGCGGTTGTGCCCGACTGCGCCATGCTCATCCCCACAGCTCGCGCACCGGCTTGCCGCGATTGGCGGCCAGCGTGCCCGCGTCCATCAGGCCGTCGAAACCGGCGAACACCGCCTTCACGATGTTCATCGAATTCTGCGAACCAAGCGACTTGCTCAGGATGTCGGTGATCCCGGCCGCCTCCATCACCGCACGCACCGGGCCGCCGGCGATGATGCCGGTGCCGGGTGCCGCCGGACGAAGCAGCACGTTGGAGCCCTTGAAGCGCCCGTTCACGGCATGCGGCAGGGTGGTCTTGCGGCGCGGCACGGGAACCATGTTGCGGCGCGCCCGCTCGCTGCTCTTGCGGATGGCGTCGGCGACGTAGTTGGCCTTTCCGAATCCGTAGCCGACGCGGCCCTTGCGGTCGCCGACCACCACCAGTGCCGAGAAGGAGAACCGGCGTCCCCCCTTCACCACCTTGGCGATGCGGTTCAGGCGCACCAGCTTCTCGAACATGTCGCTGTCGCGACGGTCGAAACCGCGGCCGCCCGAGCGACCCCCCGCCGGCCGGCCACCCATTGGCCGGCCACCCATCGGTCGGCCACCCATCGGTCGGCCGCCTGTTGATCGGCTGCTCATTCTCTCTTTCCCCGCACCTAAAGGCTTATCCCGGCCTCGCGCACGCCTTCCGCGAGCGAGCGAACCCGGCCGTGATACGGATATCCGTTGCGATCGAACACCACCTCGGAGACGCCGTGCCGGCGCAAGCGCTCTCCGACCAGCAGGCCCAGCTTGCCGGCACCGGCGACTCGGCTACCGGCGTCTCGCAACTCGGCGTCGCGGCTCGATGCCGACACCAGCGTGTGACCGCGCCGGTCGTCGATCGCCTGCGCATAGGTGTAGCAGTTGCTCTTGTACACGGTCAGCCGCGGCCGCTCGGCGGTGCCGCGAATCCGCTTGCGAATGCTCTGTTTACGGCGCAGCCATCGGCGCCGCTTCGGAAGCGCGCCGCCATGCGAAGCCCTGCGGTTGCCACTCATGCCGTACCTCCCATCGCCTTGCCCGCCTTGCGCCGAACGAACTCGTTCTCGTACCGCACCCCCTTGCCCTTGTAGGGTTCGGGCGGCCGGAACGCGCGAATCTCGGCGGCCACCTGGCCCACTACCTGCCGGTCGGCGCCGGACACGGTAATGCGGGTGCCGCCGGCGGCATCGACGGTCACACCGTCGCGAATCGGGTACTCGATGGCATTCGAGTATCCGAGGTTGAGCACCAGCGTGCTGCCCTTGACCTCGGCCCGGTAACCGACTCCATTGATCACCAGCACCTTGCTGAAACCGGTCGAAACGCCGGTTACCATGTTGGCGATCAGCTTGCGGTACAGTCCGTGCAGTGCCCTGTTGCGCTGCGCGTTGTCGCCGCGTGTCACGGTCACCTGGCTGTCCTCCACCGTGACGCTGATGTTGCCGGTGGTCTGAAGCTGCAGCGACCCCTTCGGACCGGTGGCGGCGAACCGGTTGCCCTTTGCTTCCACCTTGACGCCGGACGGCACGGCGACCGGCACTACCCCAACGCGTGACATCGCTACCAGACCGTACAGAGCAACTCGCCGCCGGCCTTCCGCTCGCGCGCGCGGCGCCCGGTGGTGACGCCGGACGAGGTGGAAACCACCAGCGTGCCGTAGCCGTTGAACACGCGCGGCATGTCGCGATAGCCGGAGTAGATGCGCCGCCCCGGCTTGGACACGCGCTGAATACCCTGGATGATCGGCTCCTGCTTGCCGTCGTACTTCAGGAACACGCAGATGCTGGTGTGCCCGTCTGCGTTGACCTTCTTGAAGTTCTTGATATACCCCTCGATCTTGAGAATCTTGATGATCTCTAGCTTCATTCGAGAAGGCCGGATGTTGACGCTTTCGTGGCCGGCGCTGCTCGCGTTCTTGATCTTCGCGAGCATGTCGGCTATCGGGTCGGTTACCGCCATCGTATCCTTTCCTCTACCAACTTGACTTGGTCACTCCGGGTATCTTGCCGGCACTCGCAAGGTTGCGGAAGCAAATCCGACAGAGTTCGAATTTACGCATATAACCGCGTGCCCGGCCACACAGCCGGCAGCGATTTACCGCCCGGACCCGGTACTTGGGCTTGCGCCCTGCTTTCACGATAAGACTCTTGCGGGCCACGTTAATTCGCCTCCGGCCGTTGAAACGGCATGCCAAGCGCAGCGAGCAGGCTGCGCGCCTCGCGATCGGTTTCCGCGGTCGTCACGATCGCGATGTTGAGCCCGGTAACGCGCTCCACCTTGTCATAGTCAATCTCCGGAAAGATGGTCTGGTCGTCGACCCCCATGGAGTAGTTGCCGTGGCCGTCGAAGGCACGGGTACTGCAGCCGCGGAAGTCCTTGATGCGCGGGATCGCCACGCTCACCAGGCGGTCGAGGAACTCGTACATGCGGTCGCCGCGCAGCGTGACCATCACGCCGATCTCCATGCCCTGGCGTATCTTGAATGCCGCTATCGACTTTCGGGCCGTGGTGCGGACCGCGCGCAGCCCGGAGATCTGGGTGAGTTCAGCGACGGCGGTATCGAGCAGTCTCTTGTTGTTGACCGCCTCGCCGACGCCCGCGCTGAGCACGATTTTCTCCAGCCTGGGGGTCTGCATGACCGAGTCGTAGCCGAATTCCTCGTGCAGGGCGCCCGCGACCTGGGCCCGATAGCGCGCCTTCAGGCGCGGCACGTAGCCGGCGGGCGCCGCTTGTTTCGGAGCCTTGCGCTTACTCACAGCGGTTCTCCACACTTGCGGCAGACGCGAACCTTCTCCGCGCCGCCCGTATCGTAACCAACGCGGGCTATGCCGCACTTGCGGCACACGATCATCACGTTGGCCCAGCTCACGCTCGCCTCGACGTCGGTCAGGCCGCCTTGCTGGGGCTGATTGGGGTTCTTCGACCGCACCGCTTTCTTGACCATGTTGGCACCCTCGATCCACACCCGTCCACGGGTCCGGTCGAGGCGCAGTATGCGGCCCTCGCGCCCGCGTGAGCGGCCGCTCACGATGCGCACCAGGTCTCCGGTCTTCAGCTTGTTGCCGGCTGCCATCTACAACACCTCCGGGGCCAGCGAAACGATCTTCATGTAGTCGCGCTCGCGCAACTCACGGGCCACCGGCCCGAACACGCGCTTGCCGGCCGGGTTGCCGGCGGTGTCCACCAGCACGCAGGCATTGTCGTCGAAGCGGATGTAGGTGCCGTCGTCGCGCTTCAGTTCCTTCCTGGTGCGCACCACCACGGCACGGGTCATCGATCCCTTGCGGATGGCGCCGCCCGGCAGCGCCACCTTCACCGCGACCACGACGGTGTCTCCCACCGACGCGCTGCGGCGCTTCGAGCCGCCGAGTATCTTGATGCACTGCACGCGCTTGGCGCCGCTGTTGTCGGCTACGTTCAGGTAGCTCATCATCTGAACCATGGTTGTGCGTCCCCCAACTACCCGTCCTAACTGCCCCGTTTCACGATCTCGACCAGCCGCCAGCGCTTCATCCTGCTCAGCGGGCGACTCTCGACTACGCGCACTACGTCGCCGACCCGGCAGTCGTTCGCCGGGTCGTGCGCCATCACCTTCTTGGTGAGGGTACGGTACTTCTTGTACAGCCGGTGCTTCTTGCGGCGGGCGATGCGTATCACCACGCTTTGCTCGCTGCCGTTGCTGACCACGGTACCGGTCAGCACGCGCTTGTGGGGCTTGCCGGACGTCGCCGGCTCGGCTTCCAGGGGCGCCGCCTCGGCGGCCACCGGTGCGGCAGGCACTGCCGCCGCCACGGCGGTCTGCGGCTCGTCGTTCGCGGGCGCCCCCGCCGGGTCGGAAGCAGCCTCGACCGGCCCGCCGGCGGCGGCCGCCGCCGGTTCGGCACCGACCTCGGGTTCGCTGCCGGCTCGTTCCTCGGCGGCGGGCTCGTCCCGTGCCGAGTCCTTGGCCGCCTCCACCTGCGCGGACGCGGCCGCCGGTTCGTCCGCGCCGGCCCCATCCGGGGCGGCCACGCCGGCCGGGGCGCCCTGCGCCTGCTCCGGCGCCGCGCCGGACTGCTGTTCGGGGTTGTCTACCGCCTTGTCCATGGTTCTCCTCGGCGCATGTTACTCCTTCGCCGCCGCCTCACCGGCCGGCTCCCGCTCCGCCGCCTGATCTCCACCGGTGCCGCCGGCCCGGGTCTGGCGGATTCCCAGGTCGTACTCGTGCACGATCGTGTTCAGGCGGGCGAGCTTGCGTTTCAGCGTCCGCAGCAGCAAGGGATTGTCGACGTGCCCCACCACCACGTTGAATCGCACGTCGCGATACTGCTTTCGAATCTCGTCCCGGCGGGTCACCAGTTCGCCATACGAAAGGTCGTTGAATGAATCCTTCATGCTTCCAGCTTCATACTTCCAGATTGCGCCGCACCAGCAGCTTCGTCTTCACCGGCAGCTTGCTCCCCGCGAGCGCGATCGCCTCGCTGGCGGCCTGCCGCGGCACCCCGGCCAGCTCGAACAGCACCGTACCCGGCTTCACCGGCGCTACCCAGTATTCCGGCGCGCCCTTGCCCTTCCCCATCCTGGTCTCGGCGGGCTTCTTGGTGTAGGGCTTGTCCGGGAAGATGCGGATCCATACCTTGCCGCCGCGCCTGATGTGGCGGGTCATCGCGACCCGCGCCGCCTCGATCTGGCGGTTGGTGATGAGCTTCGGTTCCAGCGCCATCAGGCCGTAATCTCCGAACGCGACCTCGTTCTTGCGGGTGGCATTACCGCGCAGGCGGCCACGCTGCCGCTTGCGATATTTCTCTCGCTTGGGATTCAGCATCGCTACAACCGCGCCGGCACCCGGCCGCGCTGGCGACGCAGCATCTGGCCGGCGTCATCCTTGGTGTCGCGGCCGTACAGCTCGCCGTTGAACACCCACACCTTCACGCCGATGGCGCCCATGGCGGTGAGCGATTCGGCGAACCCGTAGTCGATGTCGGCCCGGAACGTGTGCAACGGTATGCGTCCCTCCTTGCGCTGCTCGCTGCGCGACATTTCCGACCCGCCGAGACGGCCGCCGATCTTGATCTTGATGCCCTGCACGCCGGCGCGCATGGCGTTCTGCACCGCCATGTTGAGCGACCGCCGGAACGACGCCTTGGTACGCAGTTGGCGCGCCACGTTCATGGCGATGAGCTGCGCGTTCACCTCCGGGCGGTGAATCTCCTTGATCTTGATCTGGATCTTCTTGCCCACCAGCCGCTGCAGCTTGCCGCCGAGGCGCTCGATGTTGGCACCCTTGGCCCCGATCACCACTCCCGGTCGGCCGGTGTGGATGATGATGGTGATGCGCTGCGGGTGACGAATGATCTCCACGTCCGAGATGTCGGCGCCGCGCGTGTCGGGCGAATTCTCGATTACGTTGCGCAGCGCCAAGTCCTCGTGCAGCGTCTTGGAGTACTCCCGCGGGTCGACGTACCACTTCGACTTCCAGGTACGATTGATCCCCAGCCGCATCCCGATTGGGTTTATCTTTTGGCCCATTTCAACTCTCCCGTCAATCCTCGTCGTCCACCGTCGCAACGGCAACGTCGATATGGCACATGCGCTTGAGCAGCCGGTCGGCACGCCCCCGCCCACGAATCCAGATCCGCTTCATGCGCGGCGCCTCGTTCACCTCGACGTGGCTGACGTAGAGCGCCTCCTCGTCGAGGTTCTCGTTCTGTACGAGGGCGTTGTCGGCCGCCGACTTGACCACCTTGCGCAGGATCTTGGCGCCCTTGTTGGGCAACGCGTCCAGCAGCGCAAGCGCTTCCACGTATGGCTTGCGCCGCACCGAGTCGGCGATCGGACGCACCTTGCGCGGCGACATCCTGATGTAGCGCGCGCGCGCGCTATGGCCCTTGGCCGCGTCCATCACCGCCGCACCGCCTTGCGGTCCGACCCGGCGTGACCGCGGAACACCCGCGTCGGGGCAAACTCGCCGAGCTTGTGGCCGACCAGGTTCTCGGTAACGTACACCGGAATCCAGGTCTTGCCGTTGTACACCGAGATGGTCAGCCCGACCATCTCGGGAATGATCGTCGACGTGCGCGAGTAGGTACGGATCATCCGCTTCTCGCCGGACCGGTTGGCATCGAGGATGCGCTGATACAGCTTGCCCGCGATGAACGGTCCTTTCTTTACCGATCGTGCCATAGGCGGCCTACTTCCTTCCTTTGCGGCGCGTCACGATGAACGCATCCGAGGCCTTGCGCTTGCGCCGTGTCTTCGCACCCTTGGTCGGCCTGCCCCAGGCGGACACCGGATGCCGGCCGCCGGAACTCTTGCCCTCGCCGCCGCCGTGCGGGTGATCGTGCGGGTTCATCGCCACGCCGCGCACCTTGGGGCGGTGCCCCAGCCAGCGCGCCCGCCCGGCCTTGCCGAGCGTGACGTTCATGTGGTCCTGGTTGCCTACCTCACCGATCGACGCGTAGCACTCGTGGAACACCATCCGCACCTCGCCGGAGGGCAGACGCAGGGTGACGTAGTCCCCTTCGCGCGCCACCAGCGTCGCACGCCCGCCCGCGGATCGGGCCATCTGTCCGCCGCGGCCAAGCGTCAGCTCCACGTTGTGCACGGCCATGCCGAGCGGGATGCGCTTCAGCGGCAGGGCGTTGCCTACTTCGATGGGGGCGTCCGGCCCGCTCACCACGGGGTGCCCGACGGCCAGCCCGCGCGGCGCGAGTATGTAGCGCTTGTCGCCGTCGGCGTAAGAGATCAACGCGAGATTGGCGGACCGGTTCGGGTCGTAGCTCACCGCCACCACCTTGCCGGGCACGCCGGCCTTGTCGCGCCGGAAGTCCACCACCCGGTAGCGCCGCTTGTGACGCCCGCCGCGCCGCCGGACGCTGATGCGGCCGCCGGCACCGCGCCCGGCGCGGTTGCCCATCGGCCCGAGCAGCGACTTGACCGGCCCCTCATCCTGCAGATCGCCGAAGTCGAGCCCGGTCGCGTAACGGCTGCCCGGGGTGATCGGCTTGTTTTTCTTCAGAGGCACCGCGCTCAAGCTCCTTCGAATATCTGGATGCTCTCGCCCGGAGCGAGCGTGACGATCGCCTTCTTCCAGCCGGACCGGTGGCCGGGGCGGAACCGCAGCCGCTTCGGCTTGCGCGGGACCGAAATGATGTTGCACTTCACCGGGTGCACGCCGAACGTGGTGCGCACCGCGTCCACGACCTGCAGCTTGTTGGCGCGCGCGTCAACCCGGAATGCGTACTTTCTCGCGCCGCGCTGCTCGTTGCTCTTCTCGGTCACGACCGGTGCTATGAGAATGTCCGACCTCATGCTTCCTCCCCGCCGGCGCCGACCTGCCCGGCGCCCGATCCCTGCCGCTCGCCGAGCAACTGCGCGAACCGCTCGGCCGCCGCCGGCGTCAGCAGGATGCGCTCGCTGTAGTACAGGTCGTGCGCGGTCACGGTGTCGCAGGCGCCCATCCGCAGCCAGGGAATGTTGCGCGCGGCGCGCACCAGCATGGGTGCAGGCTTGTCCAGCAGCCACAGGCAGCGTACGCCGCCGGTAATCGGCTCGAGCTGGCGCACCAGCTCCCTGGTCTTGCCGCTGTCCGCGGCCACCCCGTCGACGATCGTGATGCGCCGCTCGCGCGCCTTCTGGGTCAGTATCGAGCGCATCGCCGTGCGCTTCGCCTTGCGCGGCAGCCGATAGCGGTAGCTGCGCGGCTGCGGGCCGAAGATCACCCCGCCGCCGGTCCACAGCGGCGACTTCACGTCGCCCGCCCGCGCGCGCCCGGTGCCTTTCTGCCGCCACGGCTTGCGGCTGGTGCCGCGCACCTGGCTGCGGCTCTTGGTGGACGCCGTGCCGACCCGTCGGTTGGCAAGCTCGTTGCGGATGGCGTGGTAGATGGCGCCTTCACTGACCTCGACGCCAAACACGCCGTCGGCCACTTCCGCCTCGCCGCGGGCGCCGCCGCCGGCGCCGATCACCGGCACCGTCACGATGCCGCTCCGCCGGGCGCGCCGGACCCGCCGGCCACGCCCGCCGCCAGACTGACCGGCGCACCGCGGGCGCCGCGCTTCTTGGCGTTGGTCACTACCAGGGTACCGCCGCGCGGCCCCGGACACGGTCCGCCCACGAGCAGCAGGCGGCGCTCGGCGTCGATGCCGTACAGGCGGAGGTTGTGCACGGTCGCACTTCCGCCGCCCATGCGCCCGGCCATCTTCTTGCCCTTGACCACCCGCGACGGAGACGCCGACTGACCGATCGAGCCGGGCGCGCGGTGAAACTTGGACCCGTGCGACTTGCGCCCGCCGTGGAACCCGTGGCGCTTCATCACGCCCTGGAACCCCTTGCCCTTCGACGAGCCCTGCACGTCCACCGCGGTGTCGCCGGAAAACAACTCCACGCCGAACTGGTCGCCCACCGCAGGCGCCCCGTCGAAGTCGCGTATCTCCACCAGGTGCCGTACCGGCGCCACCCCACCCGTGAACTGGCCCGCGTACGGCCTGGTTACGCGCTTGAGCCGCAACGGGTCGGCGCCAAGCACCACGGCCGCGTAACCGTCGCGCTCCGGTGTGCGCACGCCCACCACCACGTTGGGCTCGACCTGAATCACGGTCGCCGGCAGCAGCGAGCCGTCGTCCGCGAACAGTTGCGTCATGCCCACCTTGCGCCCGATCAACGCCTTCACTGCTTGATCTCCACGTCCACGCCGGCGGGAAGCTCCAGTTTCATCAGGGCATCCATGACCGCCGACGTGGGCTCGATGATGTCGATAAGACGCTTGTGGGTACGCATTTCGAACTGCTCGCGGGACTTCTTGTTCACGTGCGGCGAACGCAACACGGTATATCGGTTGGTACGCGTAGGCAACGGTATCGGACCGGAAACCTGTGAACCCGCCTTCTGCACCGTCTGCACAATCGCCTTGGAACTCTGGTCTATCAACTCCACGTCGAAGCCGCGCAAACGCACCCGGATACGGTCAACTGCCATGACGGTGCCCCCCAGACCCTCGCCGCGCTATTCGACGATCTCGGTAACCGTGCCGGCGCCGACGGTGCGGCCGCCCTCGCGGATCGCGAAGCGAACGCCCTGCTCGACGGCGATGGTGTTGATCAACTCGATGGTCAGGTCCGTGGTGTCGCCGGGCATCACCATCTCCTTGCCTTCCGGAAGGGTAACGGTACCGGTGATGTCGGTGGTGCGGAAGTAGAACTGCGGCCGGTATCCGGTGAAGAACGGATTGTGGCGCCC
Source organism: Spirochaetaceae bacterium (assembly GCA_028821475.1). Taxonomy (GTDB): domain Bacteria; phylum Spirochaetota; class Spirochaetia; order SZUA-6; family Bin103; genus Bin103. Next base: position 4,409 of record JAPPGB010000067.1, on the reverse strand, counting down.
GCCCTCCTCGCGCGTCAGCGCGTACACGGTCGCCTTCATCTTCTTGTGCGGGTTGATCGAGCCCGGCTTGGCGAGCACCTGACCGCGCTCCACCTCCTTGCGGTCCACGCCGCGCAGCAGCGCGCCGATGTTGTCGCCCGCCTCGCCGGCGTCGAGGATCTTGTTGAACATCTCGACCCCGGTAACCACCGTGGTGCGCGTCTCGCGGATACCCACGATCTCCACGCTCTCGCCGGTCTTGATGGTGCCGCGATCGATACGCCCGGTGACCACCGTGCCGCGGCCCTGAATCGAGAACACGTCCTCGATCGGCATCAGGAACGGACGATCCACCTCACGCTCGGGGAGCGGAATGTAGGAGTCCATCGCGTCGAGCAGTTCCACCACCGTGGTGTTGGCGTCTTCATCGCCGGGATTTTCCAGCGCGCGCAGCGCGGTACCCTTGATGATCGGGATCTCGTCGCCCGGGAACTCGTACTCGTTGAGGGCGTCCTTCACCTCTTCCTCGACCAGCTCCAGCAACTCCTCGTCATCGACCTGATCGGTCTTGTTGATGTAGACGACGATCGAGGGCACCTGCACCTGACGGGCAAGCAGAATGTGCTCGCGCGTCTGCGGCATGACCGAGTCGGGCGCCGACACCACCAGCACCGCGCCGTCCATCTGCGCCGCACCGGTAATCATGTTCTTGATGTAGTCGGCGTGTCCGGGGCAGTCGACGTGGGCATAGTGCCGGTTGTCGGTCTGATACTCGACGTGGCGCGTGTTGATCGTGATACCGCGCGCCTTTTCCTCAGGAGCGTTGTCGATGTCCTCGTACTTCATCAGCTTGTCCCCGAACTTGAGGTTGCAATGCTGAGTGATCGCCGCCGTCAGCGTGGTCTTGCCATGGTCGACGTGACCGATGGTACCGACGTTGACGTGCGGTTTGGTACGCTCGAATTTCTGTTTGGCCATGTGCTGTTTCCTCCTACTCTCCGTGTAGTCGATTTTGTTGCCGGACGGTTCCCCGTCGCCGGACGGTTCCCCGTCGCCGGACGGTTCCCCGTCGCCGGGTTGCCTGCCCTCGCCGATTGAACATTGTCACGCGGTAGCCAGGCGCCCGGAGGTCCGGGCTACCATCTCCGTCTGTACTGCCTTGGGAGCCGCCTCGTAGGCTCCAAACTGCATGGTGTGCGTGGCGCGACCGCGGGTCATGGAGCGCAGATCGGTCACATAACCGAACATCTTGCGCAACGGCACCCGCGCCTTCACGGTACGCCCGCCAAACACGTCCTCGATTCCCTGTACGTGGCCGGTGCGGGCGCTGAGGTTGGAAATGACGTCGCCGAGATACTCCTCGGGGCAGTGCACCTCCACCTCCATGATCGGCTCCAGCAGCCGCGGCCCCGCCTTGGCAATCCCTTGCCGGTAGGCGATGCTGCCGGCGATCCGAAACGACTGGTCGCTCGAATCCACCTCGTGGTAGCTGCCGTCAAGCAGAATGGCGCGGAAGTCTACCATCGGGTACCCGGCCAGCACCCCGACCTCCATCGCCTCCTCGATCCCGCGCTGCACCGCCGGAATATACTCTTTCGGCACCCGTCCGCCAGTAACCTTGCTGTCGAAAAGGAAACCGGCCCCCGCGGGCAGCGGTTCGAATTGCATCTCTATGTGCGCGTACTGTCCGTGACCGCCGGTCTGGCGCACGAACCGGGTTACCACCTCGGCGCTGCGGCTGATCGTCTCCCGGTAGGCCACCTCGGGCATGCCGATGTTGGCCTCGACACCCCACTCGCGGAACAGCCGCGCCGTCAGCACCTCCAGGTGAAGCTCGCCCATGCCGGCCATGATCGTCTGCCCGGTCTCGTGGTCGACGCGCACCTTGAAGGTCGGATCCTCGTCGGACAGCTTGCCGAGCGCCGCGCCGAGGCGGTCGGAGTCCTGCTTCGACTTCGGCTCGATGGCGATCGACACCACCGGCTCCGGAAACACCATCGACTCCAGGATGATCGGCTCGTTCTGGCTGCACAGCGTGTCGCCGGTGGTGGTCTTGCGCAGTCCGACGGCGGCGATGATCTCGCCGGTGCGAGCCGCCGGGATCTCCTCGCGCCGGTTGGCGTGCATGCGCAGCAGCCGGGTCACCCGTTCGCGCCCGTCGGCCGACGAGTTGTACAGGTAGGAGCCGGCCTCGAGCACGCCGGAGTAGATGCGAAAGTAGGTCAACCGTCCCACGTAAGGATCGGTCACCACCTTGAAGGCCAGTGCCGACAGGCTCTCGTCGTCGCGCGGCGCGCGCTCGATGTAGTCGCCGGTGCTCGGCACGATTCCCGTCACCGCCGGCTTTTCCGCCGGCGACGGCAGGTAGTCCACGACGCCGTCGAGCAGAAGTTGGATGCCCTTGTTCTTGAACGCGCTGCCGCACAACACCGGGAACAACTCCCCGGCAACGGTGTGCCGGCGCAGCGCGGCGCGCACCTGACCGTTGTCGATCTCGCCGCCGGTCAGGTAGCGTTCCATCAGTTCGTCATCGAGGTCGGCAAGCCGTTCGACCAGCTCGGTGCGCGCCTCGTCGGCGCGCTCGCGCAACTCGGCGGGAATCTCGTCGGCGCGATAGGTAGTACCGAGGTCCACCTCTTCCCAGGTGATCCGGCGCATCGCCACCAGGTCGATCACGCTGTTGAAGTCGGCGCCGGCACCGGTAGGCAACTGCACGGCGACCGCGTTGGCCCCGAGCTTGGCGTGCAAGTCGTCGACGCACGCGGCGAAGTCGGCGCCCACGCGGTCCATCTTGTTGATGAACACCAGCCGCGGAACAGCGTAGGTGTTGGCCTGCTTCCACACCGTTTCGCTCTGCGGCTCCACGCCCGCGACGGCGCAGAACACCGCCACCGCGCCGTCGAGCACGCGCAGCGAGCGCTCCACCTCCACGGTGAAGTCGACGTGGCCCGGGGTGTCGATGATGTTCACGGCGTGCTCGCGCCAACTGCAGTAGGTCGCAGCCGCCGTGATCGTGATGCCGCGCTCCTTTTCCAGGTCCATCCAGTCCATCTCGGCCTGGCCGTCGTGGACTTCACCGAGCTTGTGCTTGCGCCCCGTGTAGTACAGGATCCGCTCGGTGGTAGTGGTCTTGCCGGCGTCGATGTGAGCCATGATCCCGATGTTGCGGGTCTGGCTCAGCCGGCTGTGAGGTTCCATTGCTCTGCTCTCGTTCTGCTCTGCTCTGCTCTCGTTCCCGTGCCCGATTTCCCGCTCTCCGGCTTTCCCGCTGCTACCAGCGGTAGTGGGCGAACGCCTTGTTCGCCTCCGCCATCCGGTGGGTGTCCTCTTTCTTCTTCACCGCCGCGCCGGTCTCGTTGAAGGCGTCCATCAGTTCCGCGCTCAGGCCGGCGGTCATCGCCCGCCCGCGGCGCTGCTGCGCATACTGGATCAGCCAGCGGATGGCGAGCGCGTCGCGGCGCGATTCGCGCACCTCCACCGGCACCTGGTAGGTAGAGCCGCCGACCCGCCGCGATTTCACTTCCAGGAGCGGCTTGGCGTTCTCCACCGCCTTCAGGAACACCTCGAGCGGATCGCGCTTCAGGCGCCTTTCGATGATGTCGAACGCATCGTACAGGGTGCGCGTCGCGGTCGACCTCTTGCCGCGCGTCATCATCGCGTTGATGAACCTGCCGGCAGTGACGTTGCGATACTTGGGATCGACCGGATCGGGACGCTTTCTGGTGTTGCCGCGGCGTGGCATTTCCGTACCCTCGCTATACCTTCGGCCGCTTGGTGCCGTACTTGGACCGCGCCTTGCGGCGATCCTCCACGCCGAGCGTGTCCTTGGTGCCGCGCACCACGTGATAACGCACGCCGGCGAGGTCCTTTACCCGGCCGCCGCGAATCAGCACCACCGAGTGCTCCTGCAGCGTGTGCCCGATTCCGGGAATGTAGGCGTTCACCTCGATGTTGTTGGACAGGCGCACGCGCGCCACCTTGCGCAGCGCGGAGTTGGGCTTGCGCGGCGTGATGGTGCGCACCTGGGTGCACACGCCGCGCTTCTGCGGACACGCCTGCAGTGCCGGCGACTTCGACTTGTTGAGCGGGCGCTTGCGCCCCTTGCGAATGAGCTGGTTGATCGTCGGCATGTCGTTTCTCTCCCTTCCTGTTGCTCGGCGACACACACCATCCGCGGCGTCCGCCGCGCCCTCGCAGCGGACCGCCTCACTCCGCCACGGGACCGCGCCCGTGACCGGAGATCGTGACCGGGATACCTGCCTGGTTGAAGGCGAACAGGTGTGGCGACGGGGCACTGCCGCGCGGCAGAAGCCGGCAACGAAAGTGCGGCACCTAAGGTAGATGAGCGACACCAAAAGGTCAACCCCGCCGTGTGAGCCCAAATCCTCGCCTAAGGCCGCCGCCAGCGCCCCTGGGGCCATCGACATGCC
>JAPPGB010000066.1 GCA_028821475.1 Spirochaetaceae bacterium | reverse complement strand
CACCTGCACCGGGCGCCCCGCCAGGCGGGCCAGCGCCGCACCGGTGCGCGCCGCGTCCCCGTCGACGCGGCGCCGCTGTGCCGCGCTCCGGCGCCGGCATGCGGGCAGGTCGAGATTGCCGGCGGAACCGGTGGCGGTGCGCCTCGCCACCGCCCTATCCGCCTCGTCACTCAGATCAACTCGTTCAGCCGCACCGCCCTTCATGCCGGTGGCGGTGCGCCTCGTTAACGCCATCTCCGCCTCGTCACTCAGATCTTCTCGCTCAGCCGCACCGCCGCCCTTCATGCCGGTAGCAGTGCGACGCGCCGGCGCCGCCGGCGCGTCGCCGGGCGGAGTGCCACCGTCACCCGCGGCCGCGCCGGCCGCGGCTCGGTAAGCGTCGCGAAACGCCATGCCGCCGCGCACCAGTGCGAATGCGTGGTCGGTCGCGAACAACTCCGGCGTCAGCGCGCGCGCGAGCGCATCCTCATCCACCTGCAGCCGGTCCACGGTCAGGCGCATGACGCTGAGTTGGCCAGCCACCATCTCCAGCGCTTGCAGGTAGGGGCGCTTGGTCTCCTGCAGGTCGCGGTGGTAGCCGCTCGGCAGGTTGCGGACGATGCCCTTCACGGCGCCGGCAAGCCCCGACACGGTGGCCGACCGCGCCCGCACCAACTCCAGTCCGTCCGGGTTGTGCTTGTGCGGCATGATGCTGCTGCCGGTACACAGCTCCACCGGCAGCGTTACGTAGCCCAGCTCCGGCAGGGAGAACAGGATCAGGTCCTGGGCCAGGCGGCTCAATGTCATCGCCACCTGGTCGAGGGCGTCCAGAGTGGCCGACTCCAGCTTGCCGCGGCTGTTGGCCGCCGCCAGCACGTTGTGCACCGGGCCGTCGCAGCCGAGCAGATCCGCCACCTGCTCGCGGTCGAGCGGCAACGGTGCGCCATAGCCGGCCGCCGACCCGAGCGGCGACCGGTTGGTCAGCCGGTAGCAGGTCTCCAACAGCGCCAGGTCGTCGAGCAACTCCTCGGCGAATGCCGCCGCCCACAACCCGAGCGTCGACGGCATCGCAACCTGCGTGTGGGTGCGCCCCGGCATGCTGCGCCGCTCATGCTCGGAGGCGAAAGCCAGCAGGGAATCGGTCAGGTCGAGCACCAGGCCCTGCAGCGCCGCCAGCGCGTCGCGCCCGTACAGGCGCAGGGCGGCCATCACCTGGTCGTTGCGGGACCGGCCGGTATGGACGCGCGCGCCGGCCGCGGTATGCCGTGTCAGAAAGCGCTCCAGCGCGGTGTGGCCATCCTCGTCGCCGCGCTCGATGACGAAGTCCCCCTGCTGGGCCTGCTCCAGCGCCGCCAGCAGGCCGCCGCGCAGCTCCTCCAGGTCGCGGGGCGTGATCACGTCGATGGCCGCCAGCATGGTCGCGTGCGCCAGCGAGGCAACACAATCCGCCGCCACCAGGGCGCCGTCGAGCAGGTAGTCGTCGCCGACCGTAAACCGCTCGATCAGCGCATCCAGCGGTTCGCTCTTGTCCCAGAGCTTGCCGCCGGACGAGCTAGTCATGCACGCTGGCCATGCACCGCGGCCGGGGCTCCGGCGGCTACCAGGTTGAGCATCTTCTCGGTGGCCTGCGCCGCGGCCAGCACCTGGTCGCTGTGCACGCCCTTGGTGTTGAACACCTCGCCCGGGCGGTCGGGATGGGTCCAGGTTATGGAACACTGCACCAGCGCGTCCGACTTGCCGCCGGGCGGAATGGAAACGTTGTAGTCGGCCAGACGCGGCAGGCTCAGGTCCAGCTTGCGCGCGATGCTGCGCACGGCGTTCATGAACGCGTCGTAGCCGCCGTCGCCCTGGTCGCTCGCCTCGTATTCGTCGAATTCGCCGGTGCCATTGCGGCGCGCCAGCTTGATCGTGGCAACCGGCTTGAGGCCGATGCTCGACACCACGATGCAACGGCGCAGGATGAACTCGCGGTCGTGCGGCGTCTCCAGCACGTCGGAAATGATGAACGGCAGATCGTCCTGGGTTATGGTCTGCTTGCGGTCCGCCAGCTCCTTGATGCGCTCCAGCACCAACCGCGATTGCTCGTCATCGAGCACGATGCCGAGGTCCGCAAGGTTGAACTCCAGGCTGCGCCTGCCGCTCAGCTTGCCAAGCGCGTAGCGGCGCCGGCGGGCGAACCGCTCCGGCGACAACCGGCTGGCGTACAGATCCCCCTTGTGGTCGCCGTCGGCGTGGATGCCGGCGGTCTGCGTGAACACATTGGGGCCGACGATCGGCTTGTTGAAGGAGACCCGCCGCCCGGAGAATACCTCCACCCGCTCGCTGGCGGTGATCAGCTTGGTCTCGTCGATGTTCGTGCGGCGCCCGAGAAAATCGTGGATCCCGACCACCACCTCGTCGAGCGGCGTGTTGCCGGCGCGCTCGCCCATGCCGTTGATCGTGCAATGCACGCAGGAAGCGCCGGCCTCCACGGCGGCCAGGGTATTCGCGGTCGCCACGCCGTAGTCGTCGTGGCCGTGAAAGTCGAAGCGCAGCCCGGGGTAGCGGCTCACCAGGCTGCCGACGAAGCGGCTGACCTGCGGTGGCGACAGCAGGCCCAGGGTATCGGGCAGCATGATGCGCCACAGCCCCATGACGGCCAGTTCGTCCAGCATCGCCAGCACGTAGTCGGGCGAGTCGAGCATGCCGCCCGACCAGTCCTCCAGGTAGATGTTGCAGCGCACGCCGTGATCGGTGGCATACGCCACCGTGGCGGCGATGTCGGCGAAGTGTTCGGACGGCCGCTTGCCGAGCTGGGTGGTGACGTGGCGCAACGAGCCCTTGGCCAGCAGGTTCATCACCGTGCAGCCAAGATCCCGTATCCAGTCCACCGAGCGGTGCACGTCGGTGAAGCCGAGCACTTCGATGGAGTCGGTTTGGCCGTGCTCCTGCGCCCAGGCGATCACCGCGCGGACCGCCCCGCGCTCACCTTCGCTGACCAGTGCGCTCGTCAACTCGACGTGGTCCACCCGCACGTCTTCGAGCAGCACCTTGGCGATGGCCAGCTTCTCGCCGGGCGTGTAGCTCACGTCCTGCATCTGCTCGCCGTCGCGCAGGGTGGTGTCCAGAACCTCGACGGCGGGCAGAGCGCCCGCATCGATGGCGGAAACGGGTTTCAAGACGCCTCCCCGGCAGCAGCCGCAATAAAAAAAGCCGTGGGCGTGCAACCCACGGCCCGATGCCGGCGTGAACCGCCGTGCCACGGAGGCCGCGGGCATCGGTGCCCGCGAATGCAGCGGATAGCGGCTGTGATCGGTATCGTTCCCACCATGTCGAGCGTCTGCAAAACGATACCCGTGCCCGGCCCGCCGGTCAACCGTTCGAAGCGGTCAACAGGAACTGGCCGCCACCGAGAGACATTCGCCACTCCAGGTACGCGAACAGATCTCCGACGCCATCTTCGCCTGTCGCTACTTGTCCACCTTGGCAACCAGCGGGTACCTCTCCGGGTGCCGGATGTGATCAACGGCAAGGTCTACGTCCAGGTCGGGCCAGTGGAAGTGGCCGTCCCGCTCTTCGATGACATTGAACACCTGATCCACGGAAGCCCGTCGAAACCACGGAAAACGATCGTGATCCAGGTACAACTCGGTTTCACGCCACGCCAGCCCTAGGCCGGCAGGAGTGAGCTGCACGACCTCAGACGGCCCCTCCCTGAACACAGTCGGGCTCACGGGAGTGAGTATAGCGTCCCTGGAAGCCTGACAGTAGCGCCACCCCCCGACCACACCGTCAGCCGCGGCGCCATCTCCATGTACTGCCGCCCCGCGCATATATGAGCACGCGGTTGACGTTCCGGAGGGCCGCTCGATACGTTAGCTGCGTCGCTGACCGCGGCAAGCGGCAGCGAACGAAACAGTCCGAACTCATCACGCCGCGTTTTCGGCGTGTCCGTTGCCTGGATCGCGGGTCGACCGGGACGACGCAGTATCCTGCCCGAACGCCTTCCCGGCGCTCCGTGTGCAACGGACCGAGAGTACGACTGGTGGCAGAGGAGCCGCCGTGGAACGCGACAAAGTCACCATCCGTGAGGTCACCAAGCGCACCGGCGATGCGCCGCGCTTGGCGATGATCACCGCCTACGACTTCTACAGCGCCCGTTTCGCCGACCGTGCCGGGGTGGACCTGCTGCTGGTCGGCGACAGCCTCGGCCCGTTCATGCTCGGCTACCCGGGCACGGTGCCGGTCACCATGGAAGCGATGATCCACCACTGCCGCGCCGTGACCCGCGCGGCTCCCGCCGCCCTCGTGGTAGGCGATCTGCCGTTCGGCTCCTACCAGACCTCCGCCCGCGACGCGGTGGCCAACGCGGTGCGCCTGGTCAAGGAGGGCGGCTGCGAGGCGGTCAAGCTGGAGGGCGGCGTCGAGCGCACCGAGGCGATCGCCGCTATCGTCGCCGCCGGCATACCGGTGATGGGGCACGTCGGGCTCGGACCGCAGTCGGAGCACCGGTACGGCGGCTACCGGGTGCAGGGCCGTACCGCGGAAGTCGCCGAGCGCGTGCTGCGCGACGGCATCGCGGTCGCCGAAGCGGGCTGCTTCGCCATCGTGATCGAGGCGGTGCCGCGCAGGGTGGCGGAAGAGGTGACCCGGCGCGTGCCGGTAGCAACCATCGGCATCGGCGCGGGTCCGGGGTGCGACGGCCAGGTGCTGATCTACCATGAAGTGATCGGCATGCACACCGGCCGGGCGCCGCGCTACGTCAAGCAGTACGCGGCGGTCGGCGAGCAGATCAGCGCGGCCGTGACCCGCTATTGCGGCGAGGTGCGCGGCGGGAAATTCCCCGACCGGGAGCATAGCTACCTCATGGAGCAGTCGGAGCTGGAACGCTTTCGCGAGCGCTCCACCGAGCCGGGGAAGCCGCCGGGTGAGCCGCTGCCGGCGCCGCACGCCACCGGAGCGGAACGCTAGCAATGCGCGTCGTATCCCGCGCCGACGACGTGCGCACGGCACGGCGCGCGGTTACCGGAATCGCGGGCCTGGTACCCACGATGGGTGCCCTGCACGCCGGCCACATCGCCTTGGTACGCGCCAGCCGGGCCGAGTGCGACCACACGGCGGTCAGCATATTCGTGAACCCGGCGCAGTTCGACGACCGCGGCGACCTGGACGCGTACCCGCGCGACCTCGATCGCGACCTCGACCTGCTCGCCCGGGAAGGCGCCGACCTGGTGTGGACGCCGCCGCCGGAAGAGGTGTATCCCGCGGGCTTTCAGACCTACGTGCAGGTGCGCGAGCTGTCACGGCCACTGGAGGGGACCGCGCGCCACGATCATTTCACCGGGGTCGCCACGGTGGTCACCAAGCTGCTGCTGTTGTTCGCGCCACGGCGCGCCTACTTCGGCCGCAAGGACGCCCAGCAGCTCGCCGTCGTGCGCCGCCTGACCGCCGATCTCGGGCTGCCGGTCACCATCGTCGGCTGCCCCACCGTGCGCACCACCGACGGCCTCGCGCTGAGTTCACGCAACGAGCTGCTCAGCGACCGCGGCCGCAGGCGCGCCACCGCGCTTTACCGCGGCCTGCAGGCCGCCGGCCACGCCTGGTTGCGCGGCGAACGGCGCCGCGAGATGCTGCTCCGCCTGGCGCGCGGCCCGATCATCGGCGCCGGCGTGGAACTGGAATACCTGAGCCTCGCCGATGCCGACAGCCTGCGGGAGCTGCCGGACAACGTCCACGCGCCGCGCGCCTTGCTGTCGCTGGCCGCCCGCGTGGAGGGTGTGCGGCTCATCGACAATGTCATGCTGCCGGACGACGTGGCGCCGCACCCGGCACCGGGCGGCGCCGAATGCCCTGACCACCTTCGCACCGGCACCGTCGGCCCGTCCGGCGCGGAACGGGAACCTGCCGCATGCTGCTCGGCATCGACGTAGGCAACAGCAACATCGTACTCGGCGTGTTCGACGGTGCCGAGCTGCGTGCGAGCTGGCGCATCCAGACGCGCATCCTGGCCACCACCGAGGAGTACGAGGTGCTGGTCGGCGGGCTGCTCGCCGCCGCCCGCCTCGACCCGTCGACGATCGACGGGGTGGCCCTGGCCAGCGTGGTACCCCCGCTCACCGCCGCGTTCGCCGACCTGGCGCACCGCATGTTCCACCGTTCGCCGCTGGTGGTCGACGCCGGCGTCAAGACCGGGGTGAAGGTGCGCTACGACAGCCCGCGCGACGTCGGCGCCGACCGCGTGGTCAACGCGGCCGCGGTGTGCAGCCACTACGGCACGCCGGCGTGCATCATCGACTTCGGCACCGGCACCACCTTCGACGCGATCAACGCCACCGGCGAGTACCTCGGCGGCGCGATCGCGCCCGGATTGGAGATCTCCCTGCAGGCGCTGGCCGGACGCACCGCGCGGTTGCCGAACGTGGAACTGAGGCCGCCGCCGGCGTCGATCGGGCGCAACACCGTGCATGCCATGCAGTCGGGACTGGTGTTCGGCTACGTCGCCCTGGTGGAAGGGATGGTGGAGCGGTTCCGTGCCGAGCTCGGGCCGGGCATGCGCGTCATCGGCACCGGAGGACTGGCCGACGTGATCGCCGGCGAGACCACGGTAATCGAACGGATCGATCCCTGGCTCACGCTGAAGGGGCTGCGCATCGTGTACGACCTCAACCGCGACCATCACGAACGGGAGTCACAGCCATGAACGACCCATCGCACACCCGCGGCGTGCTGGCCGGCGCCCGTGTGGTGGTCGGCGTTACCGGCAGCATCGCCGCCTACAAGTCGGCGGCACTGGTCAGCGCGCTGGTGCAGCACGGCGCTCGGGTCGACGTGATCCTCACCGAGGCGGGTGCCCGCTTCGTGACCGCCGCCACCTTCGCGGCGCTGACGCCCGGCGAGGTGCACACCGGCATGTTCGCGCCGCGCGGCATACCGCACGTCGCGCTGGCGAAGAACGCCGACCTCCTGGTGGTGGCCCCCGCCACCGCCAGGACCCTGGCGCGGCTTGCGCACGGCACCGCCGACGACCTGCTGGCGCTCACCGCGCTCGGCACCCGCGCACCGGTACTGGTGGCGCCGGCGATGGAAGCGGAAATGTGGACCCACCCGGCGACCCGGCGCAACGTCGCACAGTTGCAGGCCGACGGCGTGGCCGTGGCCGGCCCGGTCAGCGGCCGCCACGCGTCCGGGGACGGCGGCGCCGGCCGCATGCTGGAGCCCGATGCCCTGATCGGACACATTCGCCGGCTGCTCGGCGCCGGCGGCGACCTGGCCGGCACGCGCTGCCTGGTGACCGCCGGCGGCACCCGCGAGCCGCTCGATCCGGTGCGCGTGCTGGGCAACCGCTCGAGTGGCAAGATGGGCGCCGCCCTGGCACGCGCGGCACGCGACCGCGGCGCGGTGGTAACCCTGGTCACCACCGCGGAGCCGCCGGTCGACGACGCCGGCTTCGCCATCCGGCGCGTGGCGACCGCGGCCGAGATGCACGCCACCGTGATGGCCAACCTGGCCGACCACGACCTGCTGCTGATGGCCGCCGCGGTCGCCGACTACCGCCCGGCGGCGCCGGCGGAGCGAAAGATCAAGAAGAGCGCCGGCGGCAGGCGCCTGACGCTCGACCTGGAGCGCACCGACGACATCGTTGCCGCGGCGGCCGCACGGCGACGCTCCGCGGGCGCCACCTCGCCGGTGATCGTCGCCTTCGCCGCGGAGACCGAACGGTTGCAGGAGCGCGCCCGCGACAAGCTGTCGGCCAAGGGGGTGGACCTGGTGGTCGGCAACCTGGTCACCGGCGTCGACGGCAGCAGCGTGTTCGGGTCGGACGAAAACGAGGTGCTGCTGGTGGCGCCGGAGCAGCCCACCGTGGAGCTGCCGCCGATGGCCAAGGAGCAGGTCGCCCACCACATCCTCGACGCCGCGCGTCTGGCGCTCGATTCACACAGGCGCCTGAGGCGCGGTGTAGAGCGCGCCGAACGCCCACAAATCACACCCGAAGGCTCGACGACGCCGGGTTGATAACCGCGTCGCACCAACGAGCCGGTTTCCCGGCGCGTCACACCGGCAGCATATTGCGGGCAGCATGAAAACAGACACCGGCGCGTCAACGGACGCGGCGTTGCAGGAACAGGAACAACCCAAGCAGACAGACCTGACACCCCGGCAGATCCGGACCGCGCAGCGTCGGTTCACCCTGTTCTCGTTCGTCAACATGGTTTCCTGGCAGTTGCTGACCGGGAACATCATCACCCTGTACGCACTGCGCCTGGGAGCCGACGACCTGACCGTCGGCGTGCTGTACTCGCTCATCCCACTCGGACAGCTCCTGCCCCTGGCAGGGCGGATCATCGTTCGCCACGTCGGCTCCGTTCGCACCATGGCGGTGTTCATGGCGCTGCGCAACCTGCTGATGCTGCCGATCATGGCTGCGCCGCTGTTCGCCAACGCCGGGCGGGCCGACATCGGTGTCTGGCTGATCATTGCCAGTGTGATCGGCTTCAACCTCGCGCGCGGCATCGCGATCACCGGCAACAACGCCATCATCGGCGCCATCACCACCGACGCCGACCGCGGATCGTTCCTCTCGCAACAACAGGTGGTGACCCAGCTCGCGGCGATCGGTACCGGCGTGGCGATGGGACTGCTGCTGCAGGACCAAGCACCGCTGCTGCTCTACTCGCTGCTGTTCGCGGCCGGCATCGCAACCGGGCTCGCAACGGCCTCCATCGTCTCGCGCCTGCCGGAGCCGCCGACCATCGCCCGCGGCGGGGGCTTCGTTCGTTCGGTAATCGGCTCGCTGCGGCATCGCAACACGCAGCGATTCACGCTGCTGCTCGCCGTCCACAGCTTCGTGGTCTCGATGGCGCTGCCGTTCCTGATCGTGTACGTGAAGCGCGCCCACGAGCAGAGCGACAGCGTGGCCATGCTGTTGACGGTGATCGGCTCGCTCGGCGCCGTCGGGGTCGCGTTGCTCAGCGGACTGGTCGTCGACCGGGTCGGCGCCCGGCCGCTCATGTCGGTGTATACCGGAATCCTGTCGGTAACGCTGGTGCTGGTGGTGGCGGCGCCGCCGCTGGCTACCCCCCTCGGCGTGTGGCTCTACTTGGGCTCGATATTCTTCCTGGCCACCTTTGCCGCCAACGGTATCGCCAGCGCGCACAGCATCTACTTCTTCGCGCTGGTGCCGGCGGCCGAGCGTCTCAACATGGGCGTGTTCAACTTCCTGGTAACCGGAATCCCGGCGTCGCTCGGCGCCATGACCGGCGGCGCGCTGCTGAGTCTCCTGGCGACGATGGAGTTCCCGGATCCCTCCAGCCTGTACCGCATCTACTTCGGCGGCATCGTGGCAGCGTACCTGGGCATCTCCATGCTCACGTCCGCCGTCGACCGGCTCGGCGCCGCCACCGTGCCGGACGTTCTGGGCATCCTGGTGTCACCCCGGGACCTGGGCGAAATGTCCCTCCTCCATCGCCTCAAGGCCAGCCAGACCGCCGACACCGAGCTGTCCCTGGTCGAGCACCTGGGCCAGATCCAAGCGCGCCACGCCGTTCCCGACATGCTGCGCACCCTGCGATCGCCGCGCTTCGCGGTGCGCGCCGAAACCCTCGACACGCTGACCGATGCCACCCTCACCGCAGACCTGGAGCGTGCGCTGATCGCCGAGGTGGATAGCCAGCCGTACACGACCGCCTACCTGGCCGCGGAAATCATCGGGCGCAAGCAGGTGCACGACGGGATACCTGCGCTGCGGCGCGGGCTCAGCTCGGACGACTTCTTCCTCGCCGGCAAGTGCATGGTGGCGCTGGGCCGGCTCGGCGATCGCGACAGTCTGCGCACGATCGGGAATCTGTTCCGGAACACCGGCAATCCCTACCTGCTCATTCACGGCGCCGCGGCCCTGGAGCTGCTCGGCGACCCGCAGTCTCTGCCGATTCTGCTTACCGCGCTGGAGCAGGACCCGATCGCACCGGTACGCGACGAGGTGATCCTGGCATCTGCCGGGATCCTGGAAACGGCGGACACGTTCTACGCCCAGTATCGCGATTTCCTGGCGGAGGCCACCCAGGGGCTTGCGATGCTCGCCGACTTCGTGGCCGAGAACCAGGAGCGACACCCGCTCCCCGGCCCCACCACCGAACAACTCACCACGCTGCTCGACCTCATCGACGACAGCGCGTTTGCCGAGCATGCCGCGTCCGCCCTTGCGCGAATCCCGGTGGTCGTGCAGCGAACCGACGTCACCCCGGCGCTCGCCGCCGCGACGCGCCATCCGTCCACCGGACGCTCGCCGCAGTTCCGGTTCTTCCTCGCCGCCGTGCTGGCGGTGTACGCGTGGCGGATGCGGATAGCCGTCAAGTCACTCTGACGAGGCGCGCCGGGCGGTGTCAGCGCACCAGGGCAACCGCGTCCCCGGCGCTGACTTCACCATCGGCGAGCGCGCTCCGCAGCGCCGCGGCAAAGTCGCGATCGCCGGACGCGGCAGGCGACGGCTCGCCCGGCCCCGCGGTCAACCGGTCGGCCAACTCGGCGCCGTCACCCCACAGGCCGTACACCGCGCGCCGCCCGGCATAGCCGCCCCGGCAGCGCGAACACCCGGCCGGGCGCGCTGCCGGCGTCCCGCTCTCGACACCGAGCGCGGCCGCCTGTTCCGTGCCGAGCCGGGTGGGCTCACGGCACTCGGGACACAGGCGCCGCAGCAGCACCCGCTCCACGCCACCGAGCAGGGCCCGACCGAGGAGCGCGCGATCGGCGCCGAGTTCGACCAGGCGGGCGCCGGCGGCGGCAAGCCGGTCGCCCGCCATTCTCAGCACGACCACGATGCCGCTGGCCGCACACGCGAACAGCGCCGCCACCTGTGCGGCGGAGGTCACCTCGTCGAGGACGATCACGTCGGGGCTCATGTCGAGCGCTGCGCGCCAGATCGCCTGGAACTCCTGGTCGCCGGACTCCGCCGTGCTCTGTTGCAACTCCAGTTGAATGAGATTCTCGTCCTGGTATTGGACCCGGCGCTCGATGCTCACCACCAAGCGTCCGCGGCCCATCAGCGTGCGTGCGAGCGCGAGCCGATGCCGGTCGTCCCTCGGCGCGCCGGCGTCGGCGATCAGAAACAGGCCGCGGGCGGTGGCCAGCAGTGCCAGCAACGCACCGGCCTGCTCCGCGGTGTAGCCGAGTGCTTCCGGGCCGGCGACGTCGTCATGGCCGCTGAACAGGTGCAGGTGATAGTGGGGACCGAGTACGGTAGGAATCTCACACACGCGGATCTGGCACACGGACGGGCCCCACTCCTTCTTCGCCAAACCCTCGCGGACGCCCGTTGCTCCGACCGGCTGCAACTCCGTGAGTCCTTGGACCCACGCAACCAGCCGGGAGCCGAGTACCGAATCGAAACGGGCCACCTCGGCGCGCGCACCGGAGCCGCAGATCAGGCGGACGCCGGCGTGCAGCGGGTCCACGTGCAGGTCGGCGGCCCCGCTGCGCAGCGCGTCCTGCAGCATTCGGTCTCCCAGTTCCGCGACCCGGTTGTCTACGGAGTCGTCGACATCGTTCATCACGGCCGCCGGTTCGCCGTAGGCGGCCAGCCGCGCCGCGAACCACGGCAGCCAGCGGTCGAGCAGCCGGCCGAGCAGATCGCGTTCCCGGTCGAGCAGCGCGGCGTAGCGTGCCACCTCCGCCTCCCGGAAGCACAGCCGGCGCGCCACCTTGTCCGCCACGAGGACCCCGTCCTTCACCCGGCGATACACTTCGGCCCTGGTCAGGCCGAGGCGGGCAACCGCATCATCCATCGGAACCGGCATGCCCGCGCTCACTCCTCGCGCTGCAGGTCGACGTCGGCGGCCGGAATCGTGACCGCCATGCCGGCGGCTTCGAACGCCTCGCGCGCACGCGTCACGATTGCCCCGAAGGCGTGCATCCGGTCGGCCCGGCTCCACGCCACCAACGACGCGCGCACCTCCTCCGGCGCTACGTTCGACACGGTAAACCGCGGCGCCGGGTGGTCCGCTACCTCCTCGTGACCGCGCAGCACGTCGAGGGCAAGATCCTCCACCCAGTCCATGTCGACGTCGTACGGCACCGCGATCGGGATGCGGATCGCGCGCCGGTCGAGGCTTGAGAAGTTGGTAATCTCGGTGCGCCACATCACCGAGTTGGGCGCCACCACCCGCACGTTGTCCTGCGACACGAGGCTCGTGTAGCTCAAACGCAGCTCGGAGACCCGGCCGATCTGTGGCGGCCGGCCATACTGGACCAGGTCACCCTGCTTGAACGGCTTCGCCGCCAGCAACATCATGCCGAAGAACAGATTGGCAATCGACTGGCGCGCCCCGAACCCGATGATCACCCCGCTGATGCCCAGGGTGGCCAGCAGCGCTTCCACCGGCACGTGCATGACCTGCAGTGCGGTGACCCAACCCACCACCTGCAGAAGGTAGCGTATCGCATTGGCCAGATAGCCCCAGACGACCGTGTCGGCCCCCATCCGCGCGGCACCCTTCACCACCGCGCGCTGCGCCAGCTTCGCCGCGACCCACGTGGCGACCGCCAGCACCAGACCGAGGAGCAGATCAGGCGCCGCGGCAAGGGCAGATCGGGCGAGGTTGTCCAGGATCGTCACCACTGATGTCACGCACTTCCTCGCCGTACATTATCGGCAGTGTGAGTCGACTGCCGGAACCGTCGCCGTAACACGGCGCCTGAGGCATGGAACGGTTGCCGCGTTCAGGTGGAAGGGCTACTTTCCGTTCTTCCTCACGGAGGTTCTTCATGCGCACGCCATCGATTCCGCCAAGAGTCTTCGGGTTCGTCGTGACTCTCGTGGTGGTCACCCTGTTCTCAGCCTTCAACCTCAACCACCGGTCGTCGGTCTCGTTCGGTTTCCACACCATCGAGGACGTCCCGGTCTTCATCACCTGCCTCACGTCGTTCACGCTCGGCGCCGTGGTCATGGTACCGCTGGTCGTGCGCCGACGCCCGCGGGCCGCCAACATCGACGCGCAGACGCAGCACGACAAGCAGGCCGCCGAGCCGCCCGAGGAGGGCGACGAGAGGGCTCCGGCGCTTCCCCCGCCGCCCGGCGACGACGCTGAAACCGAGAACACCGTACCGTCCGACCAGCCGCGCCGCGCGTGGTGGCGGCCGTGGGGAAAGCGCCGTGGTGACCGGGAGGCATGAGAGCACTGCTCGTCGCCATCCCGCGATCGCCGTCCGGGACACCTCAGCGCGTGCGGCGGACTGCTCGAACAACATCCGGTGCTCCTTGATTTCCTGTCGCTTCCGGCCGCGAGCTTGATCGTCGAGACGCACGTACCCGGCGCACGAGAGGTTGTCGCGCCCGCAACGCCCGGTACCTCGCCGTGACCGGCACCGGCGCCACCCGAGGCCGGTGAGGGGGCGCGCTCCGCGCACGGTCGGGATACGGGTACGCGCTGCGCTGCATCGGTACGGCAGCCCCCGGTCGATGCGCACGTACGTCGTCCTGCTCCTTTTCGCCGCCGGCGCCGCGTGGGGCTTGCGCGAAGTGAGCCGCATCGCGGAAGTCCGAATCACCACTTGGCGCGACGAATACATCGGCAACCTGCTGCACTCCGCCGGCTACCGGCTGGCCTACGAAGACGTTTCATTTTCGCTTGGCGGAGTCGATTTCCGCGACCTGGCGATCGGGTTCAACGAGCCTGCGGCCGATCCCCTGGTGGTCGTTGGGCGTGTACGCCTTCGTTACAGCTTGGTGCAACTGGTCAGGAACCGCGATCCGCTGGCGGCGCTGCAGGAGATTCGGATTGCCGACGCCGACCTTGCCTTCGAGCTCGGGCACGACCACGGCCTGCACCACCTGCTCGGCGTGCTGGTGGGCGCAGCCGGTGGTGGCGGCGGTGCGAGTGACTCCGCCACGCTGCCGGCGGTCGCCATCGCCGGTGACAACCTCGGCGTAGTGATCGCGACCGAGTATGCGCGCGTCGCGCTGCAGGAGCTCGAATTCCAGGTACACCCCGGCGAGCCGCTGAGCATCTCCGCGAACTGCAGGTGGCAGACGTAGTGCGCTTCGACGACCTGGAAGCCATACCGCGCGCCATGGCGGCCGCCGAATTGACCGGCAGCGCGAACTTGGTCCGCCATCCGCTGCACGGGATCAGCTACTCGGGTACGGTTGCCGCCCGCATCGGCCCCGGACACGATATTCCCGCTGCCGAAGTCGAACTGTCGGCCAGCGGAAACCTCGCGCGCGTCTCGGTGGCGCGACTGGAGGCGACGTCCGACGACCTCAGGGTGCACTTTGTCGGCGACCTCGAACTGGACCCGCTCGCGCCGCGCGGCATGGTGACCGTGGACACGCCGTCACTGCTCGCCGGCCGCCGGATGACGCATATCCAGTTCGCGGTAGCGCCGGACGAAGGTGGTGTCCAGCTTACCGGCGAGAGCCTGCAGTTCGGGGACGTTGCGGCGCGCAGCTTCGGCGCCGGCGTGTGGCCGGACGCCGCCCAACCGCGACGACTCGACTTCCAGGCGCGCGGCGAGATTGAACAGGATGGCGCCAATTCCGTCAGCGCGGCAGGTACGCTCGACCTCACCGCCGGTGTCGACCTGTCTTTCTCCTCCCAGGTCTCCGGGATCGCGGCCGCCGCGCTCTACCGCCTTGCCGTCGCACCGGAACAGCGCCAGCCGTGGCTGGCCGCCGGCGTCGATGCGCTGCTGGTCAACGCCGACCTTGCCGGCAGCACCGACCTTGCCAGCATCGCCTTCGAACACTCGGTCGTGCAACTCGTGGACAAACGCGACGGGTCATCACCGGCGCGGGTACGTCTCGACCGCGACCGTGGTGCCTGGTTGGTGGAAGGAGCGGCTGCCGAGTGGCGCGGACTGCGCGTGCACGCCGATGCCACGGTGACGCCGGTCGGGAACGGACTCCAGGCGGTCGTCGACCTGACCGTGGATGACCAGCCGCACGAAGTCTCCGTAGCTTATAGACCCGGTGACGGCATCACCGCCGGCAGCAGCCGGTTTCAACTGGACGCCGACTTCTCCTCCAGCGGCGGGATTTCGTTCCGCGGCTCGGTGACCGACCTGCCGATTCCCGCTTCGCTGTCGCCGGCGCCCATCAGGGTCAGCGCCGCGTTCGACGGGACCGCGACGAGTGCAACCGAGTGGTCACTGAGCAGCGACGCGGTCACGCTCGACGGGGTGCCGCTCCTCGATCGGCGGGCGCAGGTGGAGTTCGGGTTGCATGCAACGCCGGACGGCGCCGCCCTGGAGCAAATCGCTCTGCGCGCCGGCAGCATGGTGTTGGCCGGCAGCGGCCGGCTCACCTACGGCGCGGCGGAGGATCCGGTCGCGGCGCGCCTGACGCTCGCCGGTGCCGACGAGCGCGAACGCTACGCGCTGACCCTCACCATCGACCAGCACGCACTGAGCGCGGACGCGGAGATTGCCGGCATGCCCCTGGAACGGCTGGGCGACCTCCCGGTCAGCGGCCGCCTGCGCGCCAGGTTGACCGCATCGGGGCCGCCGCAGGACCTGACATGGAGCGCGGCGATCGCGCTTGACGAAGGGAGGTTCAACGACGAGACCGTATCACTCTCCGCCGACGTTGCGTTCGCATCCGGCAATCTCTCGGTCTGGAATCTCGCACTCGAACTGCTCGGGCACCGGCTACGGGGTGGGTCGGTCACCTACGACCGTGCCGGCGGCAGCGCACGCTTCGGTGCCGACTTCGAGACCGAGTTTCTGGGCGATCCGGTAGCCGCCCGCCTGGCGCTTTCGGTGGACAACCTGCAAGTGACCGAAGCCGGCGGTTGGGGCGACGCGCTTGCCGCGGGCGTGCACGCGACGCTGCGAGCGAGCGAAGTGCAGGTCGCCGGCACGTCCGCGGATCCCTGGCAGGTGAGGCTGTCGTCAGTCGGCACCGCGGAGCCGCGCCGCACGGACGCCTCCGCGCCGCACTCGGTAGCGGAACCGCCATCGGCCGACGCACCCGCCACCGGGAACGAGCCCGCGTTCGTCATACGCTTTGCCGGCGGACCGCACGAGGCCTTCGACGGCTTCGTCTCCACCGACGGGCAGTTCCGGATCCGCGTCAATGGTGGGCCCTATCCGCTGCGCGCCACCGCCGCCGGCAGCTATGCGGACGGGCGGGTCGTCGCCGACGTGAGCCTGGCAGACCTGGACGCGCGGGTGATCGGCGCCGCGCTCGCCGGCGCCCCGATCAGCCTGCAGTCGGGCACCGCGAGCGGTACCGTCCGGGTGGCGGGCACCCTCAACGATCCTGACTTCTGGGGAACGATCCGCCTCACCGGCGGCACGCTGACGTCGCAGTTGGTGCCGCAGGTCATAGGGCCGTTCACGGTCGAGTTCACCCTCGACGAGAAACAGGCCGCCATCTCTCGATTCGTCTCGGAGACCAGCGACCCGTTGCCGGTTGCCGTGCGCGGCGACGTCACGCTCGAACGTTACGCGCCGACCGCCTATCGCCTGGAATTGACCACCTACGGGCAAAACGGCCTGACAGTCGACTACCGGTTCGGGCCGGTGTTCGTCGACGCTCAGGTAACCGGGGACTTGGCGATCACGGGGCACGGAGAAGACGTCACACTCGCCGGCGAGGTGCGAGCGGTAAGCGGCGACATCTCCCTTGGCGAGTTCTCGGCGGATGCACCGCCGGTCGGCACGACGCAGGTGGACGTGACTCTGGTCACCGGGCGCAGCGTCGAGTTCACCTGGCCGCGAGCGCAGTTCCCCATCGTACGCGCCACGCTGGAACCGGAGCAGCACGTGCGCATCCGCTACGACGGCGTCACCGGGGGCTTCTCGGTCGACGGAGACGTCGGGGCCCGGAGCGGCGACCTGTTCTACTTCGACCGCCAGTTCCGGCTGCGCGAAGGGCACATCCGGCTCGCCGAGACCGAGCGCGGATTCGACCCGCGGCTGAGGGTGCGCGCCGAGACACGCGAGCGAGACGCCGCCGGCGAACCGGTGCGCATCATTCTCCACGCGGACACCCGCCTGAGCGAACTCGGCCCTGCAACCGTGCACCTGTCTTCCGACCCCGCGCGCAGCGCACTCGCCCTCGACGCCATGGTGCGCGATACCGTCACCGGGCAGAACGAGCGGATTGCCGGTGGCGCGGGAACGGCGGCCGCTGCCTTCTCCGGTGACCTGCTGGCGCAGAACGCAATGCTGCGCCCCCTGGAACGAGCCTTGCGGGCCGTGCTCGGCGTCGACATGGTGGGCATCCGTTCGCCGTTCGTGCAGAACCTGATGCACGACGGTCTGGACTCTCGGCAGGCTCCCTCGTTCGGCAATCCGTTCGACAACACCTCCCTCTCCGTGGGCAAGTACTTCGGCAGCGACCTGTTCCTCAGCATGCTGTTGCGGCTCGACACCTCACCGGACGAGCCGTTCCGAGAGCCGGCACTGCTCTCCGACCTCGAGTTGAACCTGGAGTGGAGCACCCCGTTCTTCCTGCTGGAATGGTCGTTGCTTCCGCGCGACGCGAACACGCTGTTCCTGACCGACGTCGCCATCACGCTGAGCTGGCGCTGGCGCTATTGAGCGCTGACCCAGCGGGTTCTTCGGGGCGTCCGATACGGTGGCCCTGTCTCGGGTGATTCTGCCATCGATTTCGCCCACTTCCGAGCCGAGTGAGGTGAATGTCTCCATCTCTCACGGTGCACGCCGCGCCGGCGGTCCCAAAAGGAACCACCGCACCACGTTGCGTCCGGACAATCGGGACATTGCGCGCCGCCACTTCCAGCCGTGAGCCCCCGGGAACCGTCTCAGGTCCCGCGCAAACGTCGGAAATGCCCATGAATCAGGCCAACCGGAGTTGGCACGGTTCCTGCTTGTTGTATGTGAACATCAAGTATCAGGAGGAACGAGATGAGGACCCTCGTCACCCACAAGTCACCGCTCGGAGGCGTCGACCGCTGGTTCGACGCGCTGTTTCAGGACTGGGCGCGCCCCGGTTCGTCCAACGCCCCGCCCGTGGACATCTGCCAGGATGACGACGGCTACGTCGTCGAGGTGGAACTGCCGGGGCTGAGCAACAACGACTTCAGCGTCGACGTGGACCAGAACCTGCTCACCGTCGCATCGACCCGGGACGAGAGCGCCGAGGGCACGCGCAGGGGTTACGTCGTGCGCGAGCGCCGAGCCGGCTCCTTCAAGCGGTCGTTCATGCTGCCGCAGGACATCGACACCGACCGCATCAGCGCCAACTTCAAGGACGGCCTGCTCACGGTGCGCCTCCAGCGCGCGGCCAAGCCGAAACCGAAGCAGATCGCCATCAAGAGCGGCGGCTAGCCGCCCGCACCAGAATTCCTGACCGGCGAGTCCCGCACCCTCTCCCGCGGGCTCGCCTTTTTCTGCGACAGCACGGCCCGTCCATGGTCCGGATCCCGCTCCACCGGGCCACGAGCCCCGCACCGCCCAACGCTCCCGGCGCGCCCCCGCGGCACCCCGCGGGTCCCCGCAGCACGGCCCTCTGGACGGGAGCCGGTATCACGCGCGACCATGACCGTCATGTTCACCCAGCTACTATCGGAACTCACCGCGTTCCTCGATCGCACGGCCGCGGCGCTGGCCGCGGTCGGGCCGCGGCTGGCAGCCGCGCTCGCCCTGCTGCTGGCCGGCGTGGTGCTCGCTTACGTCGTACGCGGCGTCAGTCGTCGCCTGATCCGGCGGCTGGCGCGCTTTGTCTCCGCTCGCGAGGCACGGCGCGGGCGCGCCAATGAACTCCGCCGTTTCGCCGACGAGACCATCGGCAGAGTGCTGTTCTGGACGGTGCTGCTGCTGTTCGCACTGCCGGCGACCGAAACGCTCGGCGTGCCGGTGGTCTCCGCCTGGTTCGGCGGCGCCGCACGCTACCTGCCACAACTGTTTGCCGCACTCCTGATCGTGTTCGGCGGCTCGATCGCCGGCCGCCTGCTCGCCGACGTGATCGCACGCGCGGCTCCCACCACCGGAATCGCCCATGGAGCGACGCTCGCCCGGCTGGCGCAGATCGCTACCCTCACCGTCAGCGTTCTGGTCGCCGTCGACCAGGCGGGCTTGTCGGTAGGGTTCCTGACCGACGTGCTGCTGCTCGTTCTCGGCGGCGGGATGCTCGCCGGCGCGATCACGTTCGGGCTCGGCGCCCGCGCGACCGTGGCGAACATTCTCGCCTGCTCACAGGTGCAGAAAACCTATCGAGTGGGACATCGGATCCGTGTCGGCGACCACCAGGGCGAGATCGTGGCCACCACCGCCACGGCGGTGGTGCTCGAATCGGACGAGGGGCGGGTATCGGTGCCGGCGGCGATCTTCGACCGGATGGTGTCGGTCCGGCTCCTGGAGCGGACATGACCGAGCATCTGCTTGCCGTGGTCGGTGCGTTCGTACGCGCGCACACGGCGAACGCCGCCCGCGTGCTGGAGGCGCGGCCGCCGGACGACCTAGCCGCCTTTCTGGCCGCCGTCCCGAGCGATCTGGCTGCCGTGCTGGTGGCGCAGATGGAGGTGCTTGCCGGCGCGCGCGGACTGGAGCGGACGCCGCCGGCGCGCGCTGCCGAGATGGTCGGATCGGTTCCGCCGACGCGCGCCGTGGCCCTGGTGCGCGGCATGGCCGTCGAGGCGCGACAACAGGTACTGGCGGCGCTGCCCGCGGACCGCGGCGGCCACCTCGAGTACCTGCTGAGCTTTCGCGCCCACACCGTCGGCGCGCACATGGACACACGGGTGTTGACCGTCCCGCCGGAGACCACCGCTTCCGATGCCGTTGCGCTCATACGCGCCAACCCGGCACACGCGGCGCACCTCCTGTACGTGGTCGATCGCGAACGCAGACTGGCAGGCGTGGTGAGCCTCAAGGAGTTGCTGGCGAGTTCCGCCTCGGCCCCGGTCGCCGGCCTCATGGCGCGCGAAGTGGCGTCGTTGCGGGTGCGTGATTCGCTGTCGTCGGTGCGGGTCGCCCCCTCCTGGAGCAGGTACCGCATGCTGCCGGTGCTCGACGAGCGCGGTCTGTTCGCCGGCGTCCTGCGACACTCGTCGCAGCGCGAGGAGCACGATCCGGACAACCGGTCCGGCGATCCCTCCGGTCAGGCCGCGGCGGCCCTGGGGGATCTGTACCGCATCGGTCTGACCGCGTTGTTCAACGGCGCCGTCGGAGGGGAGACTCACTTGCCCCATGTTGAAACGGCAGCCGGTCGCGGCCGCCTGCGCGGCCGGGCTCGCGCAGCGCGCGAGGGAGTGGTGTCGGATGAGTGACGCGACCGGCGCATCGCAGGCCCTGCTGGAGACCTATTTCGGCGCCTATCCTGGGGAGGCGGCCCGTACCTTGCAGGCAGTCCCGGCCGCGGATGCACGGGACATGCTCGCCGCGACGCGCGCCGGCGCGGCGGCTGCGGTGCTTGCACGCCTGGACCCCGACCAGGCCGTGGCGGTCACCGCGACGATGGGAGACGAACTGTTCCGGCGCCTGTGGCAGGCCATGGACGCCGGCACAGCAGCCGCGTTGTTGGCCCGGCTCGATCCTGACAGCCGCAGGGCACGCATTGCTGCTCTGCCTGCGCCGCTCGCCGGCGAACTCGAGGACTTGATGAGCTACCCCGCCGACTCGGCCGGGAGCCTGATGGACTCCGAGGTGACGCTGTTCCACGCCGACGAAACCGCGGGTGACGCACTGACGCGAATCCGCAACCTGCCGGGGCGACGCATCCTGGACTTGTGCGTGGTCGACGACGACGGGGAGCTGACCGCGGTGGCCACACTGCAGCAGGTGGCAGTAGCCCAGACCGACACGCCGCTCGCGCAGTTGGCCACCGCGCCTCCGGTGTGCGTGCAAGCGATGTCGTCACGCACCGAAGTCGTGGAGTTGCTGGAGGCCTACAAGCTGGCGTCGCTGCCGGTCGTCGACTTCGACAGGCGGCTGCGCGGGATCATCCGCCACGATGCGCTCGTGGATGCCGCCCAGCGCGAAGTCAGCAACAACCTGCAAACCATGGTCGGCGCCGGCCGCGAGGAACGCGCCCTGTCCAGGCTGTCGCTGGTGGTGCGCAAACGCTTGCCGTGGCTGCAGATCAACCTCGGGACGGCGTTCCTTGCCTCGGCGGTAGTCGCCCTGTTCGAAGACACCATCGCACGGTTCACCGCGCTGGCCGTCCTGCTGCCGGTGGTGGCGGGCCAGTCGGGCAACACCGGTGCGCAGGCGATGGCGGTGGCGATGCGTGGGCTGGCGCTGCGCGAGTTCCGTCCGCGCGCGTGGTTCCCGGTGGTGCGCAAGGAAATCATGGCCGGGTTCATCAACGGCATCGCCATCGCGGTGGTCGCCTGCGCGGTAGTCTACCTGTGGTACGGGACCATGGATCTGCCACTGATCCTGGGGCCAGCGATGATCTTCTCGATGACCATAGCCGGCCTCACCGGCGCCCTGATCCCGATCATCCTGACCGCCCTCGGCCGTGACCCGGCGCAATCGGCTTCCATCGTGCTGACCACCGTCACCGACGTAATGGGGTTCATGAGCTTCCTCGGTCTGGCGTTCCTGCTGACCACCGTGATTGGACGCATGCCGTCATGATCCGCCGGCGTCTCACGCCGCCGGACAGCGGCGACGGTCAGCCCGAGGAGCGCTCGTCGGAGTCGTCCGCGGCGGGCGCTTCCTCGCCGTTGCGTTCCCCTTCCGCCTGGCGCGCGCCGTCGCGCTGGCCTTTCTCGAATTCCTTCTTGGCGCGCCCGATCGAGCGCGCGAAACGCGGAATCGCCGAGGCGCCGAACAACACCAGCACCACCCCGCCGATTATGATCCACTCCGCTCCGCCTGGTATCATTTCCCGTCGCCTCCATCAGGTTCGGTTTCGCCGCGGCGCCGCCCACCCGGCGCCGTCCTGCGCGGCTCCGGACGTGCGCCGTTGTCGGCGATGGAATTCGCGCTGCCCGCCGTTCCATCGCCGCCGGCCTGCTCGTCGTCCAACTCGAACGGCTCCTGGAGCCGGCGCATGATGTAGCGCGACGACCCCGTTACCCTGCCATACCACTGCCCGAGCTTGCCCATCACCTTCGGCAGCTCCTCGGGCCGTACGAACACCAGGAGCGCGATACACAGCAGAGCGATCTCCCAGATACCGAGGCCGAACACTACTCTGCCCCGAAGCCGAACAGCTTGGCCACCAGGATCGACAGGAAGAACATGCCCACCATCGGCACCGCCAGGCTCACCTGCGACACCACGTCCGGCGGCGTGACCACGGCCGACAAGGCGAAGATCAATACCACCGCGTAGCGGCTTGCGCGCAGCAGGGCACGCCGCGTCACCGCCCCGGTCATCATCAGCACCACCAACAGGATCGGGATCTGAAATACCAGCAGGAACACCAGCAGGAACTGGAACACGAAGAACACGTTGCGCCCGAAATTCAGCAGCAGACCCACGCCGGGCGGCGTGAAGCCGGAACTGGTCAGGAAGCGCACCGACAGCGGAATCACGCTGTAGTAGCTGTACAGGAAACCGACCAACAGCAACACGAACGATGCCGCCAGCGCTCCCGAGATCGCACGCCGCTCGCGCAGCGTGAGGCCGGGGAAGATGAACCGTATCACGTTGTAGAAGTGTACCGGCAGCGACAGCACCACGCCGGCGATCAGCGCCACCTTCACGCGCACCAGAAACCCTTCGAATATGGTGTTGATGAACAGGTAGGCGTCGCCGCCTGCGGCCGCGGCGACGTCGGGCACGGCGTCCAGCGGGCGCAGCAGTACGGCCAGCACCGACTCGTAGAACGTATAGCACACGATCGCCGCCGCCAGCGCCGCCAGCAGCGAGACCAGCAGACGCTTGCGCAACTCGGCGGCATGCTGCAGGAAGGGCATGGTGCCCGGCGAAGCCGTCATCGCTGGTGCGCGGTCGGGAACATCCCGGTTCCGGGCAGGCGGGCGCCCTCGAGAAGGCCGGTTTCGCATGGCTCTGTCTCGGCCCGCGGGAGCGCGGATCGAAGGCCGGCGGCTGACAGCCGCGCATCCAACCGGTCGCCGGAGCAACCGTTCGGCGGTGCAGCCCGGCCGGCGCGCCGGCAACCGCGGGCGGAGGCCGGCGCGCCGCGCATGCGTACAAAGTTGCGGGACACCCTAGCCCTCAAGGTACCGTAACGCGGGCGCGCTGGCGAGCAGAGCGCGGCTGTGCCCGGCGAGCGCGCCGTGGACCATCACCGCGCCGCGGTCCCGGCGGCCACGCGCTCGGCAGCGTGGGCCGTACCATTGGCCGCGATGGCGGCGCCCCGCGCAGGCGGCTGCGGCGGCTGCGATCCGCGCCGCTGCTGGTGACGGTACCAGCCGGCCAGCGCCGCCACCACCGCCACCTGCACCGCGCTGTACGCCAGCAGACCGAGCAGCACGCCGTCGATGAAACCGTACGAATGCAGCCCCACGCCCAGCAGGTTGATGCCGAACCACGCCATCATGACCACCACGATCAGCAGCGCGCTCCCCGCCGCCATGCCGAACGGGCCGATCATCTTGCCCATCCGCGCGTGGAACAGGATCGCGCACCACAGCACGATCAACAGGGCGCCGTTCTCCTTCGGATCCCAGCCCCAGAACCGGCCCCAGGACTGGTCCGCCCAGATGCCGCCGAGCATGGTGCCCACGAACGACAAGGTCAGGCCCAGTGCCAGCGTCCCGAACATGGTCCGGTAGGTGTGCGCCAGCCGCCGGTCGGTCACCCGCTCGCGCCCGCCGGAACGCCCGCGCACGATCGCCTGCACCATGTACACGTGGCCGATCAGGCCGGCTACGCAACACGCCATGTAGCCGGTCGTGATCACGGTAACGTGGGTGGAGAGCCAGAAGTTGGTGTCCAGCACCGCCTGCAGTACCGGCATGGTGTCCTCGGCGGCGAACTTGCCCGACAGCAGCAGGAACACGAAGCCGCCGGCCAGCCCGCTGAACACGCCGAGATAGCGCTTGCGCAGGTACTCCATCACGATCCCGCACACCGCGGCCCCCCAGCCCACGAACACGAACGTCTCGAACAGGTTGGTGACCGGCGGCCGGTCGGTGATCAGGATGCGCAACACCAGTCCGAACGTGTGGGGAATGCAGCCGGCCACCAGCAGGACGAGGCTGGCACGGTACAGCCAAGTCCGCCAGCCGACGAACGACAGCGCCAGCACCAGCAGTCCGGCGCCGTACGCCATGCGCGCCGCCAGGTAGGGGTTGGTGCGGTTGTAGAGAATCTCCAGCGCCGGGTTCTTGATGTTCAGTTCGTCCCCGGCGCGCCGCTGCACGGAGTCGGTGAACTGGCGGGTGGCCAAGGCGAAGCGCAGGTCGCGGCCCTCGAGGTAGGCTACCTGCAGGTCGCGCAGCGCCAACAGTTCCGTCTCCACGGCGCGCCGCTGCTCCTGCCCGAGCACCGCCACCTGGTCGCCGGCGAGCGCCTGCCACGGCGTGAGCCATTGCGCGGCGCCGAAGCCGCCCGCCGGAATGATCGCCAGCGGCAATCCGACGAAGTTGTTCTGCCACGCGGCCAGGCTCTGGCTGAGCCGAAGCAGCAGTCCGTCCGAGCGGCTGAACGCGCCGCTGGAGGCGTGGGCCAACCCCGCGGCGGTGGCCGCCTCGCGCAGCTCGGCGCGGCGCAGGGCGATGTCGAGGTAGCTGTAGGTGCCGGTGCCGGGCAGCCCGAGCAGTTCCGCGACCGCCGCATCGTCCACCTGGAAGTCGCGATGCGGGTAGGTGAACGCGAACGAGGAGAGCAGGTTCGCATACAGCCCGACGTTGTTCCACAGCCGGATGATCTCGCGCTCGACAATGGTGCGGTTGTCCTCGCCGATCGCCGCCGCGTCCGCGGCCAGACGCTCCAATTCGTCCAGTCCCGGCAACAGAAACGACAAACTGTAGCGGTCGCGCCCCCGCGACGGCAGGCCCATGGCGTCGATCACCTCCGGGTTGTCCACCACGAAGATATCGTCTTCGTGCGTCTCGTTGGGGGTGAACAGTACCCGCGCCAGCCATTCGATGGCCGGACGCCGCTCGTAGCTGCGCCGTCCGGACAGCCGCAGCAGGGTAAACCGGGCAAAGCTGTCGAGCGGCATCGTGCGGCCCCCCTCCACCACCACCACCCGCTGCAGCGGGCCGAGGTCGGCGACTCGCAGCTCGCCGGGCGCGAACGTGCGCACTTCGTCGAGACCGGCGCCGCCGGTCTCCTGGGCGCCGCCGGCTGCCGCAACCACCAGCAGCACGCATACCACGACGGTGCCGCGCAGGAACGCCGCGGTACCGCGGCGCCGCGCGGCGGCGGCACCGGCGGGCACACGCACGCCGGTGCGCGCTGCCGCGACCATCGCTCCGGTGCAACCGGCGTCGCGCCGCGGACTGCCGGCGGCCGGTGGCGGAACCCGGCGTCGCGCCGCATTCCAGCAGCCGGCGTTGCGCCGCGGGTTGCTAGGCATGGATTCCCCCGTCCGGTGATCCGGCCCGCGGCGCGGGACGCCTCCGCCGCCGCAGCACCAGGGTCTGCACAAAGTGAACGGCCAGCCCCAGTCCCACCACCAGGGTGCCGACATACGGCACCACGCGGCTGCGGTTGTGCACCACCGCGAGCGTCGAGGTCTCCCGCCCGGTGGCGTCTATGGCGTAGGAAGCCTGGTAGAACGTGTACCCGGCGTGGCGCAGCGGATGGTTCATCGAGATCCGGGCGCTGCGCGTGAACTGCGGCGTGCTCAGGATCACGTCGCTCTCGAAACTGCGCGGCGTGTCGGAGTTGGGGTGGAACTCGGCGCGAAAGTCGTCGAGCGTCACGACCAGCGGCATCACGTAGTGCTTGCGCCGCAACGCCACCGCCAGCCGGCCGCCGGCGACCGGCACCGACGCCGGCGCCACGTCGGCGCCATACAGCAACACCTCGGCGCTGCCGTCGCGGTGGGCCACCGTCAGCAGCACGCCGGGAAAGTTCTCCTGCGGATCGGGCGACACGCGCGCCTCGGCAAGGCTGTCGATGCCGGAACCGTTGATCCACGGCGACGGGGCGCCGCCGGAACGGCTGAACGCCTGCGCATGGGCGAAGTAGCGCTGTGGGCGAAGCTCCACGCCGTAGCGGTCAATGCGGACCGTATTGCCGTCCGCCAGCTCGGCCGCGTCCACGGCCGCCACGCGGCGCGTCTCGCCGGCGGGATCCCACACCGCCACCTCCCAGTCGAAGTAGTCGGTGGTCACGTTGCCGCCTTCGCCCTCCAGCAGCGAGAGGAACGACTCCTGGGCAAAGTACTGGGTAAAGAACATGCCGAAGAACAGCGCGAACAGGCCGCCGTGGATGATCAGGATGCCGATCCGCCTTGCCCTGTACGCGAACCGGTAGACGGTCGCCGCCGCCAGGTTCACGCACAGCACCCAAAGCACGAGCTGCGCGCCCGGCAACGGCACGAACCCGGCTGCCAGAGTGAAGAACGACTCGAAGTACTTCTTCTGCGCCGAGTAGATGCCGTTGTCGATCTGGTGCATGGTCCCCAGAAAGGTCAGTACGAACAGCAGCGACAGGCACGCCACCGTGACGCGCAGGTCGATGAGCACGCGCACCACCGGGTAGCGCTTGATGGCGGCGGCTAACATGCGCGGCACCTCGCGATCCGCGGCCGGTACGGCGTGCTCATGACGTACCTCCGGAGGCGACGCCCAGGCTGGCGACCAGGCTCATGAAGTCGGCGCGCGCGGCCGCCACCAGGGATCCATCGCCGGTCATTTTCACGAACAGAGTCTGGTCGAGCACCGGGCCCACGGCCGCCAGTATCGAATCGCCGTCCGGCGACGCCAGGCGCGTAAAGTCGTACACCGTGAGGGGCATGCCGCCGCGCGCCGCGACCGTTTCGCCGCCGGCGAGGAATTGCGCCAGCTCTTCGCCGGTAAGCTGCAGGCCGAGCTGGTCGAGCCAGCGCACCACGTTCGCCTCCACCCCGCCCGCGGCGCCGCCCAGCATCACCACCGTCGTCTCCACTCGCCGGTCGCCCTGCTCGAAGCGGAACGCCGCCAGGCGGATGCCGTCACCGGGCAACTCCTGCCACGCCGGCGGCGTCTGCCACACCAGAGGCGAGCCCGGATCGCGCGCTGCGCCGCTACCGTCGAAGGCCGCCTCCACCGGCGAGCGCTTGATCACCACCTCGTCGTACTCGCGCACACGCGGCTCCCGCGCGCAGGCGGCGACAGCCACCACGAGCGCGGCCAGCAGCGCACAGCTAGCCGGCAAGGGGAGGGCACGGCTGCGCGGACGGTGCCGCAATCCCACGGTTGTCAGCTAAGCGCGGGCGTCGGCCAGCCGGGTCACCGAACGTACCTCAGGCAACGGCACCAGCACCTGATCGAGTTCCTTCCACTGGCCGTAGCGGGCGGCTGTCTGCACGTACTGTTCCTTCGAAACGCCGTTCGCCCCGTCACGGTGACGCGCGACGTCGAGCAGCACGATGCCGTCGCCGCGCTGCTCGAAGAAGCGGCCGATGTACAGTTCGGCGCCGGTGGTATCCACCACCACCGTGATGCCGTGCAAGTCGCCCTTGTCCGCGTGACGGACCGGCCGGTGCGCGCCGCCTGTCATGGCATCCCCTTCACGCGTGGCCGTCCACTCACGCATAGCTCCCTCACCCGTAGCATTGCCGCGTCATCTGCCGCGCCTGCGGCAAAACCACCGAGAGCGGGCGCGTCAGTTGGCGAAGTGTTCGTCGAATGCCTCGGTCAGGTCGGCGGCGATCACCTGCGGCGGTCGCCCCTCGATCTGGTGGCGCGGGTACATGAACACCAGTTCGCCGTCGCGGAACAACGCGACCGACGGGCTGCTCGGCGGAATGTGGGCGAAGTAGCCGCGCGCCTTGGCGGTCGCCTCCAGGTCCTGGCCGGCGAACACGGTGGCGACGCGATCCGGAGTCACCTCGTGGCGCAGGGCCATCCTGATGCCGGGGCGCGCGCTGCCCGCCGCACAGCCGCAGACGGAGTTGATCACGAGCATGGCGGACCCGCTGTTGTCGGTCATGAACCGGTCCACGTCATCGGCGGTTTGCAACTCTTCGATACCCACCGCGGTGAGTTCATCGCGCATTGGTTGCACGAGCACAGGGTCGTAAGGCATGCGGCTAACATAGTTGCCGCCAAGAAGTCCCGTCAAGCTTGCCGGCGCGAGGGCAAGTCGGCTCATCGGCGGGTGTCTCCCGAACGGGCGCTTTGCGCCGCCTGGATGTCCGGCGGCCAGTGACTCTTGATGTACGCCAGGGCCGCCCAGATATCGCCGTCGCTCAGGATGTCGGCGTACACCGGCATGCCGCTCCTGAATCCGGCGCCGGCCACCGACGCGCTGCCGTACTTGGTGACCTCGAACAGCATCTGGTCGGAGTGATGCCAAGTGTGTCCGGTCACGTCGTGAGGCGGCGCCGGCAGGGTGCCGTCCTCCTTCGGCTGCCGCCAGTTCGGCTGCCCTTCCAGGCGCGCGCCGTGGCACGCCGCACAGCTCTGCTGGTACACGATCCGGCCACGCGCAACCAGTTCAGGGTCGCCGACGTCCGCACGGTCGGGCTCGCGTTGCTGGCGCAGGAAGTACCCGCCCGTGGCGATCACGGTAGCTGCAACGAGCGCGGCGAGCGTAATCGTAGTGAGGATGCGCCTATTCATGACAGCTTGAGATACCCGACCCCCGTGGGGTATTATATCGCCACCCGGACCACTTGTCAGGAGGGAGAGGTGACCCAACGGAACGGCCCCAAGAGCCTCAGCGCGGTGCGTCGCGGCCCGCATCCGGCGGACGAAACCGCGCTGCGCCGCCTGCGCAGCATCGAGGGGCAGATCACCGGCATTCGCCGCATGGTCGCGGAGCAACGCTACTGCATCGACATTCTGACCCAGATCTCAGCCGTGCGCGCGGCGCTCAACGGCTTGGGGCTGCACGTCCTGAAGCGTCACCTCGACCACTGCGTGGCCGACGCGGCACGCGATGACGGCAAGGAGCTGCCGCGCGTGGTCGAGGAACTGAAGGCCGTTCTGGCCCGCACCAGCATCTGACCATGGCGAACGTCGACCCCGTCTGCGGCATGACCGTGGCGCCGGACAGCCCGCACCGGGTGCAGCACGGCGATCACACCTACCTGTTCTGCTCGGCGGGCTGCCGGGACCGGTTCCAGGACGATCCGGAGCGCTTCCCGGCCCCTCCGGACGGCGAGCATGCACACCACGATCACGGCGGCCATGGCGGTGCGGAGCACCACGAGCACCACGGGCATGGCCGGCCCCACCAGGACCACGACCACCGCTCGCATGAGCACGGGCACGGCGGCCATCACCACGCGCCGCACTCCCGGTCAGCGGCGCAGGGCCGCGCGCGCGGCGACGGGCGGACGCGGTACACCTGCCCGATGCACCCGGAGGTGGACGAGCCGGGACCCGGCGCCTGCCCGGCCTGCGGCATGGCGCTGGAACCGAGGACCGTCTCCGCCGCACCCGAAGACGACGGCGAACTCCGCACCATGACGCGCCGCCTGGCGGTGAGCGCGCTGCTCACCGCTCCGCTGGTGATACTGCCGATCACTGCGCTGGCCGCCGTGCCGGCGTTCGGCTGGCTGCAGATGGCGATCGCCAGCCCGGTGGTGCTCTGGGGCGCCGCACCCTTCTTCCGGCGCGCCTGGGATTCGCTCGCCAACCGCAGCCTGAACATGTTCACCCTGATCGGCCTGGGGGTGGGAGTTGCCTACCTGTACAGCGTGGCGTCGACCATCGCGCCCGGCGTGTTCCGAACCGCGTCCACCGGCGCCGGCGCAACCGTTGCCCTGTACTACTTCGAGAGCGCCGCCGTCATCACCACGCTCGTCCTGCTGGGGCAGGTAATGGAGCTGCGCGCCCGGCGCCGCACCGGTGCGGCGCTGCGGCTGCTGTTGGAGCTGACTCCACCGAGCGCGCATCTTGTCGACGAGCACGACGCCGAACGCGACGTGCCGCTGGAGGCGGTCGCGGTCGGCAACCGGCTGCGCGTGCGCCCCGGGGAGAAGGTGCCGGTGGACGGAACCGTGGCGACCGGAAGCAGCGCGGTCGACGAGGGGATGGTTACCGGTGAATCCACGCCGGTCGCAAAGCAGCCCGGTGACGCAGTAATCGGGGGCACGGTGAACGGCGCCGGAGCGCTGGTGATCCGCGCCGAGAGAGTGGGCGCCGACACGCTGCTCGCGCGCATCGTGCAGATGGTCGCCGACGCGCAGCGCAGCCGTGCACCGAGTCAGCGCATCGCCGACGCCGTCTCGGCCGTGTTCGTACCCGCCGTCATCGCCATTGCCGCGGTCACCTTCGTCGCCTGGCTGGCGTTCGGCCCCGCCCCCGGCCTGACCCTGGCGCTGCTCAACGCCGTGTCCGTACTCATCATCGCCTGCCCCTGCGCGCTCGGCCTGGCCACACCGATGTCGATCATGGTCGCTACCGGCCGCGGCGCCAACCTGGGCGTGCTGTTCCGGGACGCCACCGCCATCGAGGTGCTGAGCACGGCGGATACCCTGGTGGTCGACAAGACCGGCACCCTCACCGAGGGCCGCCCGCACGTGCAGCAGGTCCTGCCGGCACCCGGCACCGGCGAGCGCGAATTGCTGGCTGCCGCGGCCGCGGTGGCGTTGCCGAGCGAGCATCCGTTTTCCGGCGCCATCCTGTCGCTGGCTCGGCAACGCGGCATACATGCACCCGCCGCGACCGGCTTCGCTTCCCTGGCCGGCCGGGGCGTCTCCGGCACCACCGCGGCGGGCCGCCACACGCTGCTCGGCAACGCCGCGCTGCTGGAACAGCACGGGATCGTACCCGGCGACGAACTCGTACGGCAGGCCGACGCACTGCGCGCCGGCGGCCAGACCGTGGTGTTCGCAGCCGTCGACGGCCGCGTGGCGGGCGCGTTCGCGATCGCCGACCCGGTGAAGAGCACCACCGGAGACGCAATCGCCCAGTTGCGTGCGGCCGGCGTCGACCTGGTGATGGCGACCGGAGACAACCGTACCACCGCGCACGCGGTGGCCCGCACCCTGAACATCGGGACGGTGATAGCGGAGGCGTTGCCGGAACGGAAGATCGCCGAAGTGCAACGGCTGCAGAGTGCCGGCCACGTGGTAGCCATGGCCGGCGACGGCATCAATGACGCACCGGCACTGGCCCAGGCGGAGGTGGGCATCGCCATGGGTACCGGCACCGACGTGGCGATGGAGAGCGCCGACATTACCCTGGTCCGCGGCGACCTGCGCGCCATCGCGCGCGCCAGGAGGCTGAGCGCCGCCGCCCGGCGAAACATCCGCCAGAACCTTCTCCTGGCGTTCCTCTACAACAGCCTGGCCATCCCGGTGGCAGCCGGCGCGCTGTTTCCGCTGTTCGGGATACTGCTGAGCCCGATGCTGGCCGCCGCCGCCATGAGCCTGAGCTCGGTCTCGGTCATCGGCAACGCACTGCGGCTGCGCCGCGCGCACGTGTGAGTCGTGCCGGCTAGCGACGCGCGCGCGCGCCGATCACGATGGCGGCCGCCAGCAGCACCAGGTTCTTGATGATGTACTGCCCTTCGAGGGTCAGTACGAACGGCGGCCGCGCGAACACGGCGGCGGGGTTCAGCACGATCGGCGACATCGCTCCGAGCATCTGGAGATACATCAGCGCCACCGTGACGCGCAGGAAACGACCGGTCACGAAACCGAGTCCGATCACGATCTCCCAGCATCCGACGAACGGCACGAACAGCGCCGCCGGCAGGAACGGATAGGTCGACACGATCAGGCCGGCGGCCGGACTTGCCTCGGGAATCAGCTTGAGCGCGCCGAACCAGACGAACACCACGCCAACCGCCACGCGCAGAAGCAGGACGCCGCGGCGGTCCATCCAGGCGGTCAGGCTGCGGTCGAGCGGCTGCAACCGCGCTGGAACGCGAACACGCGTGCCCATCCCGTAGCGTGCCTGGCAGCCGGTGGCGGAGCCCGGCGCCGCACCGAGAGCGGCGCGGCGGGATGGATCGCCGCAATCCGGCAGCCGGTGTTTCGCCACGGCTGCCAGAGCTAGATGCCGACCGCGGCGGATGCCGCAGCCACCGGTATCAACCCGCTGTCCACCGTGGCCACGAATGCCGCCTCCCGCGCCGGCGTAGCGTGCGCGGCAACCTCCGCCGGCACGCTTCCGAAACGGCGCTCGCGGCTACGGAACTCGGCAATCGCCGCGTGCAACTCGCTGCTCCCGAAGTCGGGCCACATCACCTCGGTGAAGTACAGCTCCGCATAGGCGCCCTCCCACAGCAGGAAGTCGCTCAGCCGGCACTCGCCTCCGGTGCGAATGATCAGGTCCACGTCGCCTGCCGGCAGGCCCGGCAGGCCCGGCAGGCACTCGCAGGGCTGGTTCGACACCAGTTGGCCAAACGCTTCGCGGCGTTCCTCGCCGGACGCGGGGAGTTCGCCGACCCGTTCGGCAGCGGCGAGAATCGCGTCGCGCGCCGAGTAGTCGATGGCCAGGCGCAGCAGCAGACGCTCGCCGCCCCGGGTAGCGCCTTCGGCCGCGTCGATTGCGGTACGCAGGTTGTCGCCGAGCCGGTCGCGCCGGCCGATCACCTGGATGCGCACCCCATTGGCAACGCATTCGTCGATCTCGCTGTGCAGGTGACGCTCGAACAGGCGCAGCAGCAGGCGCACCTCGCGTTCCGGCCGCTTCCAGTTGTCGGTCGAAAATGCGTACAGGGTCAGCACGCGCACACCGCAGTCGGGGGCGGCGCGCACGCAGGCCCGTACCGCCCGGGCACCGACGCGATGCCCGGCGTAGCGGCCCTTGCCCTGGCGTGCCGCCCAGCGTCCGTTGCCATCCATGATGATGCCGACATGCAGCCCGTCCGGCGCGCTCATCGGACGCCCCCCTTCATCGCCGCAATCAAGCTCTCCATGTACGCCAGGTAGCCCTGCAACGCCCGCCGCCCGGCCGCGGTGAGCCGATAGGTGGTGTGCGGTACGCGTCCGTCGAACGACTTGGTCGTGCGCACGTAGCGGGCATCCTCCAGCTTGCGCGCGTGCACGCTCAGGTTGCCGTCGCTTGCGCTCAGCAAGCGCTTCAGTTGACTGAAGCTGACCGTGTCCACCACCGCCAGCGTGCTCATGATCGCCAGCCTCGTTCGCTCGTGGATGAGCCGGTCCAGCGCAGGCTCCGACGGCATGGTCAGACCCTGAATCGCCTCGCGCAACTGGCCCTGCGGCAACGGCGCGCCCACCATCCGGTCAGCCGCCATGACGATGCGCCAGATACGCGCCGAAGCCGACGTGCAGCGCCCCGAAACCCACCGCCATGAACAGATTCGCCAACTCCGCCGGAGCCAGCAGTGCCACGCCGCCGAGCAGCAGGAAGCAACCGCCCATCAGCGACACCGCGCGCACCGAGAACGCCCCTCCGGTAAGCGCGGCAAGTCCGTACAGGATCAGCCACATGCCGGGCAGCAGATACGTTACCCCGTGCGCCGCGAAGGCAAGCGTGATGACGATGCCCGCGGCGATCGGCGGCGAGAAGCTGAGCAGAAACGCCTGTCCCGACGGCGACGCCACCGGCAGATTGACCGAGCGCGCCTTGCGGTACATGGTAACGAGGCCGACACACACGGCGAGCACCGCGTCGCCTACCCAGATCGGCAGCCACAGCCGAGCGGGCGCCAGCGTTGCCAGACCCGCGGCGGCAATCGCGGTGGCGCCCATGATCACCAGCCCTACTCCGGGCACCGCGTGAAAGCGGTTGGCTCGCTCCATGGCGTGGCGAATGAACTGCAGATCATCCGCGGCCCGCTGCTCTCCCGCGGCGCGGTGCGGCGTCTGCGACAGCATACTCAGCATGTGCCTCGAAATTAGCCAGTCTGTCCCCACCCAGTCAAGTACTTTGCAATACAGAGTGCCACGCCATCGGGGAGGCTGACGCGACGCACGCGACTCCTTTAGACTGGCGACCAGTCACGCCGAGGAGAACAGCAGAATGCCTTTCCAATGGAACACCACCGAGCCGACCAACCGCACGCGCACGGCGCTGCCCCGCGTCGGCATCCGGCCGGCGATCGACGGCCGCCGCAAGGGCGTGCGCGAGTCGCTCGAACAGGTCACGATGCGGCAGGCGCGCAGCGTCGCCGCCCTGATCAGCGACAATCTTCGCCATTCCTGCGGCCTGCCGGTCGAGTGCGTGGTGGCCGACACCTGCATCGGCGGAGCGGCCGAGGCGGCCGCCTGCGCGGAGCAGTTTCGCCGCGCCGGCGTCGGCGTGTCGCTCACCGTCACGCCGTGCTGGTGCTACGGAGCAGAGACCATGGACATGGATCCCGCGCTGCCCAAGGCGGTTTGGGGCTTCAATGGCACCGAGCGGCCCGGCGCGGTGTACCTGGCCGCGGTGCTGGCCGCGCACGCCCAGAAGGGAGTGCCGGCATTCGGCATCTACGGTCGCGACGTACAGGACGCCGACGACACCGCCATTCCCGCTGACGTACGCCGCAAGATCCTGGCGTTCGTGCGCGCCGCAGTGGCTGCGGCGACCATGAAGGACACCTCCTACCTGGCGATGGGCGGCGTGTCGATGGGCATCGGCGGCTCGATCGTCGATCCCGGCTTCCTGGAGAGCTACCTCGGCATGCGCTACGAGATGGTGGACATGACCGAATTCGTGCGCCGCATCGACGAGAGCATATTCGACGCCGACGAACTGGCGCGCGCCCGCACCTGGGCGGCGGAGTTCTGCCGCCCAGGTCCCGACACCAATCCGAAAGAGCAGCGGCTGCCCGCGGCACGCCACGAACAGGATTGGGACTATTGCCTGAAGATGGCCCTGATCGGCCGCGACCTGATGGTCGGCAACCCGCGCCTCGCCGAGCTGGGCTACGGGGAGGAGGCACTCGGACACAACGCGCTCGCGGCCGGGTTTCAGGGCCAGCGGCAGTGGACCGATCATCTGCCCAACGGCGACCTGCTGGAGACGCTGCTGAACACGTCGTTCGACTGGAACGGCATCCGCCAGCCCTACATGATGGCCACCGAGAACGACTACCTGAACGGCGTGACCATGCTGTTCGGCCACCTGCTGACCGGCACCGCGCAGGTATTCGCCGACGTGCGCACCTACTGGAGCGCCGAGGCAATGCAGCGCGTCACCGGCGTGCGTCCGGAGGGGCTGGCGGAACAGGGCGTGCTGCACCTGATCAACTCCGGTTCCGCGGCGCTCGACGGCACCGGCCGCCAGCAGCGCGACGGCAAGCCGGCCATGAAGCCCTATTGGGAGATCGGCGGCGACGAAGCCGAGTCGTGCCTGGCCGCCACCCGCTTCTGTCCCGCCGTACTGGAGTATTTCCGCGGCGGCGGCTACTCCACCGAGTTCGAAACGGTCGGCGGCATGCCGGTCACGATCTCACGCATCAATTTGGTCGCCGGCCTCGGCCCGGCGCTGCAGATCGCCGAGGGGCACACGGTTTCGTTGCCGCCACCGATCGGCGCACCGCTGATCGAGCGCACCAATCCGACCTGGCCCACCACCTGGTTCACGCCGAACCTGACCGGCTCCGGACCGTTCGCGGACACCTACACCGTGATGGACAACTGGGGCGCCAACCACTGCGTCATCTCCTACGGCCACGTCGGCAGCGACCTCATTACCCTCGCTTCGATCCTGCGCATCCCGGTGTGCATGCACAACGTCCCCGAACCCCGCGTATTCCGCCCCCGCGCCTGGAGCCTGTTCGGCCCCGCATCCGACTACGGCGCCGACTACCGCGCCTGCTCCAACTTCGGCCCCCTCTACCGCTGACAACCGCGCAACCCGCACACCGCCAGTTGCAGTTTGGCAAAGCCAAACTGCGGTTGTTGGCCGTCAGGCCAACGCCATGTTCGGCCCCGCATCCGAATACGGCAGCGACTACCGCGCCTGCTCCAACTTCGGCCCCCTCTACCGCTGACAACCCCGCAACCCGCAACCCGCACACCGTCAGCTGCAGTTTGGCAAAGCCAAACTGCGGTTGTTGGCCGTCAGGCCAACGCCATGGCCGTCAGGCCAACGCCATGGCCGAAGGCCAACGCCCGGCCCCCCTCTACCGCTGACCGCGATCTTCACGAGCCGTCGCTGTCCGCCGGCGGGTTCGGCTGCGGCGCGGGAGCGAGCGCGTCGGCAACCCCCATCTGACGCGCGCGCCGTTCCCACCGCCGGCGCGCCAGCTTCTGCATGTCGATCTCGACGTCCGACTCGTCGACGATCTCGCTGCCGAGCAGCGACTCCACGACGTCTTCCATGGTGACGATGCCGGCCATGCCGCCATACTGATCCACCAGCACGGCGATGTGTTGCTGCTCGTCGATGAAGTGGATCAGCAACTCGCGCACGGGCTGCGTATCCGGGATGACGCTGATGTTGCGCCTCAACTCCGACAGCTTGCGGGAGCCGCGGCCTTCGGCCGCGCTGACCAGCAGGTCGGTCCTGAGAACATACCCCGTAACGGTCTCTATGCTGCCGGCATAGGTGGGAATGCGGGAGAACAGCAGGCGATT
Source organism: Spirochaetaceae bacterium (assembly GCA_028821475.1). Lineage (GTDB taxonomy): Bacteria > Spirochaetota > Spirochaetia > SZUA-6 > Bin103 > Bin103. Next base: position 9,225 of record JAPPGB010000066.1, on the reverse strand, counting down.
GCCGTCCGCGAGCACCTCCTTCACGGTCGCTTCCTCGGGAAACGCCACCACCACCGTGCGTGGCGTCATGATCTCGCGCACTCGCAGCGAACCGAATCGGATCACGTTCTGCAGCACCTTCGACTCGTTGTCGTGCACCACGCCTTCCTGTTTGCCGAGTTCGGCTATCGCGTGCAGTTCCTCCGCGTTCACCCCTGCCGGCCGGCCGCCACGCTGTATGACGCGGCGCAACTTTCCGCCCGCCCAGACGAACGGGTACATCACATAGATCAGCGCCTGAGTGACTCTGGTGGCATGCGGCGCCAGGGCGCGCCAATAGGTCGCGCCGATGGTCTTGGGGATAATCTCGGCGAGAAACAGCACCAGCAGCGTAAGCAGGGCCGATGCCAGCCCCGCGGCGGCGGTTCCGAACAGCACGGCCGCCTGCGCTCCGACGCCGGTGGCTCCAGCAGTGTTGGCAATGGTGTTGAGCGCCAGAATCGCCGCCAACGGACGTTCGGCGTCGCGTTTGAAACCCGCCAGCAGGTGACCGGTCAAAGGCCGTTTCTTCCGAATGGCGATCACGTAGCTCGGTGTCACGCTGAGGATCACGGCTTCCAATATGGAACACAGGAAGGAAAACCCTATCGTGCCCGACAGCAAGAGGAACAGAAGAAGCATGGCATTACCTCCTGATCATACGCCGAACACGTCGTCGCGCATGGCGCTCAGGTAGCGGTCGGCGATCAGCCGCAACGGCTTCACCGCCAGGGAGAAGTTCTCGCTCAGCGCGTTCAAGGTATCGCCGAGCTCGTGATACGTCGCGTGCCGGTGGCCGGCTGCAAGGGAGTAGAACAACCTGCCCTGCTCTTTCCAGGTCGCGGCGCTGTAACCCCACACCCGGTCCGCCGAGAACACGCCGCAAGCGAACAGGCAAAGGTCGGCAATGTGGCAGTACAGGTCGAAGCGATGCTCCTCGTCGATTGCCCTGCAGAAGCGGATCAGGCTGCGCAGATCGAGATCATTGACCCGCATGGCGCGCGGCTTGCCGTCGGGGCGCCGCGCCACCACCATGCGCTGCTCGCTCTTCACGAAGCCGGCAAGCACCGCAACGAGGTAGTCGCGCATCTGTTCCGGCTGCAGGAACTCACACACGTCGGCGCTGTCGAACACTGGCATGGTGATGTCGCCCTCGCGCTCGATGGTATAGCCTTGGTCCCGCAGGTCGCGTACGGCGCGCAACAGCAGCACGGAGAAGAACAGGTGCCCGGAGACGTTGATGAATGCCTCCTCGGAGTCGAGCATGGAGTGAAACAGGCGGTCGTCGGCGAGCACCGCCTCGCGAATGTCGCGGTCTTCGCGCACCGCACGGGCCAACGTGGCCCGCTCGCGCGTATCGGTGGCGAGCGAGTCCATGATGTAATCAAGGTCGCCCTCGGAAAACGTCGCCGTTTGCGGATGTGCCAACCTGTACCTGAACAGCCATTATCTGGCTGTTGTGCCGACCATGATAAGCGCGCGTCGCCGGAAGCGCAACGGGCGTTGTCCGGCTGGACCCGGCAGGCCGGGAAGGACGAGGCGAGCGGCCCGGGCGAACCGTTCCGGCGGCAGTGCTGCGGCCTGCTCCGGCTCGGCCGGTCGCGGCGCCGCGGGCCGCCGCGCCCTCCGCGCTGACCCGCAACTCATTCGCCCGTATACTCGTGCCCGTGAGTCTGCAATCGGCCGTCATATCGACCCATCCCCTCGATTCGTTCGACCGCGCCGAGCGGCGTGCGGCCGTGCTCAGCCGTGCCGCCACCATGCCGCCGCCGGTGCCGCCGAACGGCCGCGCGCCGGTCAACATGCACCTGCACACCTTCTTCTCGTTCAACATTGCCGGCTTCTCGCCGAGCCATGTCGCGGTACAGGCGCGTGACTGGGGCCTGTATGCCGCCGCCACCACCGACTTCGACGTGCTTGACGCCGCGGACGAGTTCCTCGATGCGGCCACGGTACTGGGCCTGCGCGCCGCCGCGCACATCGAGACGCGCGTGTATGCGCCGGAGTTCGCCGCGGTGGAGACCAACTCGCCCGGCGAACCGGGCATCTGCTACGTCATGGGAGCCGCCTTTCCCCGCACGCCGCGGCCGGGCATGCCCACCTTCGCGATGGCGCAGGAGCTGCGCGCACGCGCGGCGGTGCGCAATGCCGACGTCGTCGCGCGGATCAACGCGCTGCTGCCCGCGGTCGCCGTCTCCTACGAACGCGAGGTAGCCGGCCGGACGCCGGGACACAGCCCGACCGAGCGCCACATCGTGCGCGCCTACCTGGCGCGCGCGGCGCAGGTGTTTCCCGGCGTGCCGGAGCGTGCGGCGTTCTGGAGCGGCGTTCTGCAGCAGCCGGCGGAGGCCGTCGCCGCGCTGCCGGACGGCGCGCTGCAAGACCTGGTGCGACGCCGCCTGATCAAGCACGGCGGCGTCGCCTACCAGCAGCCCGGGCCCGCCTCGTTTCCGGAGATTGGCGCCTTCTTCGACTGGGTACGGGACAGCAGCGCCATCCCGATGGCGGCCTGGCGCGACGGCACCAGCGGCGGCGAATCCGATCCGGCGGAGTGGCTCGATGCCCTGGAAGCGCGCGGCGCAGCCGCCGTGAACGTGGTGCCCGGCCTGGTCACCGACCCGCACCGCCTGGAGCGACTGATGACCGAGGTGACACGCCGCGCCCTGCCGGTCGGCGTGGGTACCGAGATGAACGCCGCCGGGCTGGCCGACTACGACGACCTCGACAGTTCGCTCCTGGCGCCGTACCGCGAGACGTTCGTGGCCGGCGCCGAGGTGTTGGTAGGCCACACCATCCTGGCCCGCCACGCGGCCTTCCCCTATTGCGGCGCCGGCGCCGCCGAGCGGTATCCCGACCGCAAGCGGCGCAACGAGTTCTTTGCCGCCGTCGGCCGCCTGCCGCCGCCGGACCCCGCCGCCGCGGCGCGCCTTGCCGACCTGGGCCCGGAGGCGGCCCTCGGCCACCTGCGCGACGCGGCACGGCACACGGGGGCGCGCCGTGGCTGACACGTTCCTTGCCGTCGACCTCGGCGCCGAGAGCGGGCGCGTCATCGCCGGCAACGTTGGGCGGTTCCAGGTGGTGCACCGGTTCGACAACACGCCGGTACGCATCGGCGACAACCTGCATTGGAACATCCTCGGCCTGTACGAACAGATCAAGGCCGGCATTCGGATTGGTCTCGGGCACGACCCGGTCAGCGTCGGCGTCGACACCTGGGGCGTGGACTATGGCCTGCTCGACCGTTCGGGCGCGCTGCTCGGCGTGCCGTACCACTACCGCGATGCGCGCACCGACCGCGCCGCCGAGGAGGTGGACGGCCTGATTGCGCGGCGCGCCCTGTACGAGGAAACCGGTATCCAGACCATGCCATTCAACACGCTCTACCAGCTCTACGCGCAGCGCCGGCGGCAAGGCGCGCTGCTCGACGGCGCACGGCGCTTTCTGATGCTGCCGGACCTGCTGCACTACTGGCTGAGCGGCGTCGCGGTCAACGAGTCGACCAACGCCAGCACCACCCAGTTGCGCAATCCGCGCACCGCAACCTGGTCGCGGCGCGTCCTCGACCTCGTCGGGCTTTCGCCGTCGCTGTTCAGCGACCCGGTCATGCCCGGCACCGAGATCGGCGGCCTGCAACCCGGCGTCGCCACCGAACTCGGCGCCGCCAACCTGCGCGTGGTGCTGCCGCCCTGTCACGACACCGCCGCCGCAGTGGTAGCGACGCCAATGGCCGCTCCGGAAGAGTCGGTGTACATCAGCTCCGGCACCTGGTCCCTGCTCGGCATCGAGTGCGCGCAGCCGATCATCGGCGACCTGAGCTTCGCGCACAACTTCACCAACGAGGGCGGCGCCGACGGCGGCACCCGGTTCCTGAAGAACATCATGGGACTGTGGATCGTGCAGGAGTGCCGGCGGCAGTGGGCCGCCGAGGGCAACTCCTTCGACTACGGCGAGCTCGGCAGCATGGCAGAGGCGGCCGGCCCGGCTCAATTCGCCATCGAACCCGACGACGAGCGGTTCTACAAGCCGGGGCTGATCGACGACGGCATGGCCGACCGCATCACCGCCTGGTGCCGGGAGACCGACCAGCCGGTACCGAAGACGCCGGGGGCCGTCGTCCGCGGCGTGCTCGAGAGCCTCGCCCGCAGCTACGCCGCCGCGGTGCGGCATCTCACCGAGATTACCGGCGCCCGCTACCGGCACATCCACGTGATCGGCGGCGGCAGTCAGAATCGCCTGCTGTGTCAGCTCACCGCCGACGCCAGCGGCTGCGACGTCCACGCCGGACCGGTCGAGGCTACCGCCCTCGGCAACCTGCTCCTGCAGGCGGTTGCCGCCGGCCAGTTGAGTTCCATCGAGGCTGGCCGCGCCCTGATCCGCGAACACGCCAGGCTCGTAAGGTACCGCCCGAAGCGCAGCTAATCGCTCAACGCCAGCGGATGAAAGCGGGTATCGCGATCGTAGTGGTCGACACCCTCGCTGCGCTTGAGAAAGCGTACCACGGCATAGGTCAGCGGCGTCGCCGCCGTTTCGTACAACACCTTGGCCGCCCACTGCGACCCTATCGCCACCACCAGCGCGTCCGGCGGCAGTACCCCCACAAACGCCACCGTCACGAACAGCGCGGAGTCCACCGCCTGCCCCACCACCGTGGAACCGATGGTGCGCAACCACAGGTGCCGCCCCGCCGTGCGCACCTTCAACTTGGCGAGCACGAACGCGTTCAGGAATTCGCCGCCGAGGTATGCCACGAAGGACGCCACCAGCAGGCGCCCGGAATAACCGAGAATCGCCTGGTACGCCTCCTGCTGTTCCCAGAACGATGCCGGCGGGATTGCTCCGCCAAGCATGATCGCCAGCACGGCCACCAGGTTGCACAGGAACCCGATCCAGATGGTGCGCCGCGCAACCGCGTAGCCATACACCTCGGTGAGCACGTCGGCGACGATATAAGAGATCGGAAACAGCACGATGGCTGCCGTGACCACCAGCGGGCCGATGCTGACCAGCTTCACCGCCACGATGTTGGATATGATCAGTACGGTGACGAACAGTCCGGTAACCAGCGGCAGCCAGCGGCCAAGCGGCGCGCCCGCGGCGGGGCCGCCCTCGCGCGGCGTTACCGCCATCGCCCGTGCTCGGCGGCGCTGGCAATGCGTGTCGCGGCGCTTGTCACAGGGAATCTGCTCGCGACGTCGGTCATCGCATCGGAATCTATGCAATGCCGACCGCGCTGTCGACGGAACAGCCCAAAAAAATGCCTGGCAACGACCTACTCTCCCACCCCACTACAGGGCAGTACCATCGGCGCAGGAGGGCTTAACTTCCGTGTTCGGGATGGGAACGGGTGGGACCCCTCCGCTATGGTCACCAGACATACTTTTCACATTTCAGAGAACAGCTGTTGGCTCACGGCCAACAGCCGCCGTTTGGCGCAGCCAAACGGCAAGAGTCGACGGGCGGCAGGGCCGCCCCGGTTGGCACTCTCGAACCCGGTCGGGGGCGAGAGTGCGGAGTAATATGGTCAAGCCTCACGGTAAATTAGTACTGGTCGGCTCAACGCATTACTGCGCTTCCACCTCCAGCCTATCAACCAGATAGTCTCTCTGGTACCTTCAGGGCCCTTGACGGGCCAGGGTTGCCTAATCTTGAGGGGGGCTTCCCACTTAGATGCTTTCAGCGGTTATCCCTTCCGAACATGGCTACCCAGCGGTTACACCTGGCGGCATAACTGGTACACCAGCGGTTCGTCCACTTCGGTCCTCTCGTACTAGAAGCAGCTCCTCTCAAGCAACCAACGCCCATGGCAGATAGGGACCGAACTGTCTCACGACGTTCTGAACCCAGCTCACGTACCGCTTTAATTGGCGAACAGCCAAACCCTTGGGACCTGCTCCAGCCCCAGGATGCGATGAGCCGACATCGAGGTGCCAAACAGTGCCGTCGCTATGGACGCTTGGGCACTATTAGCCTGTTATCCCCGGAGTACCTTTTGTCCGTTTAGTGATGGCGCTTCCACTCGCAACCACCAGATCACTAAGACCTGCTTTCGCACCTGCTCGACTTGTAGGTCTCGCAGTCAAGCCACCTTTTGCCTTTGCACTCGTACGCTGATTTCCAACCAGCGCGAGGTGACCTTTGCGCGCCTCCGTTACTCTTTAGGAGGCGACCGCCCCAGTCAAACCGCCCACCTGACACTGTCCACTCGCCGGCTTCACGGCGAGCGTTAGAAACCTAACCTGTAAAGGGTGGTATTTCACCAACGGCTCCCTCCAGCCTAACGACCAGAGTTCGCAGCCTCCCACCTATCCTACACATCACAGGCCAAGTGCCTATGCCAGGCTACAGTAAAGGTTCACGGGGTCTTTCCGTCTAGCCATGGATAATCGGCATCTTCACCGATACTTCAATTTCACCGAGTCCCGCGTTGAGACAGCGCCCAGATCGTTACACCATTCGTGCAGGTCGGAACTTACCCGACAAGGAATTTCGCTACCTTAGGACCGTTATAGTTACGGCCGCCGTTTACCGGGGCTTAGATTCAGAGCTTCGCCTAGGCTAACCCCCCCTCTTAACCTTCCGGCACCGGGCAGGCGTCACAGCGTATACAGCGTCTTGCGACTTAGCACGCTGCTGTGTTTTTAGTAAACAGTCGCTCGGGCCTGGTCACTGCAGCCCCCTCAAGCTCGGGATGTAACATCCTTCACTTTACCGGGGCGATCCTTCTCCCGAAGTTACGGAACCATTTTGCCTAGTTCCTTAACCAGAGTTATCTCGCTCGCCTTGGTATTCTCTACCTGTCCACCTGTGTCGGTTTGGGGTACGGGCACCATACAAGCTCGCTAGAGAGTTTTCTCGGCGGCATGGGCGTTCAGTGGCTTCGCCTAAAGCGGCTCGGCATCGTGCCTCTGGCTTCATGAGGTCCGGATTTGCCTGGACCTCGCCCTACACACTTACCCCGGGGCAACCAACGCCCGGGTCCACTTACCCTTCCGCGTCATCCCATTGCTGACCTCCCGCCGCTGGGTCGGAGGGCCCCGAAGGGCTCTCCTTAGCAAGCTGCGCTCAGTCTGGACGCTTGCATGGTGGTACTGGAATATCAACCAGTTGTCCATCGACTACGCCTATCGGCCTCGCCTTAGGTCCCGACTAACCCTGGGCGGACGAGCCTTCCCCAGGAACCCTTGGACTTTCGGCGGTGGAGATTCTCACTCCACTCTCGCTACTCATACCGGCATTCTCACTTGAGCAGCCTCCACAGCTGGCTTACGCCGCTGCTTCTCTGGCTGCTCGACGCTCCCCTACCGATCCCATCCTCTGGACGCGTACACGTCAGAGTTATTGATGGAATCCCGCAGCTTCGGCGGTGTGCTTGAGCCCCGTTACATTTTCCGCGCAGGACCACTCGACCAGTGAGCTGTTACGCACTCTTTCAAGGAATGGCTGCTTCTAAGCCAACCTCCTGGCTGTCTCTGCAATTACACTTCCTTTTCCACTTAGCCTGACTTGGGGACCTTAGTCGACGGTCTGGGCTGTTTCCCTCTCGACCACGGACCTTATCGCCCGTAGTCTGACTCCCACCCATCATATAACGGCATTCGGAGTTTGATTGGGTTTGGTACCCGGTGAAGGGCCCTAGTCCATTCAGTGCTCTACCTCCGTCACACTAAGGTGAGGCTAGCCCTAAAGCTATTTCGGGGAGTACCAGCTATCTCCGAGCTTGTTTAGCCTTTCACTCCTAGCCACAACTCATCGGTGCCTTTTTTAACAGACTACCGTTCGGCCCTCCACGGTGTGTTACCAACGCTTCAGCCTGGCCATGGCTAGATCGCTCGGCTTCGGGTCTACTCCACGCAACTGAATCGCCCTGTTCAGACTCGGTTTCCCTACGGCTCCGGCACTCCAGTACCTTAACCTCGCTGCGCAGCGTAACTCGCCGGTTCATTCTACAAAAGGCACGCCATCAGGAGATACAAGATCTCCCTTTGACCGCTTGTAAGTTTGCGGTTTCAGGTTCTATTTCACTCCCCTCTCGGGGTACTTTTCACCTTTCCCTCACGGTACTTGTCCACTATCGGTAGCTATCTAGTGTTTAGCCTTGGAAGGTGGTCCTCCCAGATTCCAGCAAGATTCCACGTGTCCCGCCGTACTCAGGCACCCTGTCACGGAGTCAATCGCATTTCGGATACGGGACTTTCACCCTCTCTGGTTGCCCTTCCCAGTAGCATTCTCCTATACGACTGATTGGTAACTCCGCGGCCGGTCCTACACCCGACCAAAACAAGGCCCTACAACCCCCGGCGTACAACGGTGTAAGCCTTGCATACACCGGGTTTGGGCTGTTTCCGTTTCGTTCGCCACTACTCAGGAAATCTCGGTTGATGTCTTTTCCTCGGGGTACTTAGATGGTTCAGTTCCCCCGGTATCGCTTCCGTGCGCTATGTATTCACGCACGGATGAACGCCATTTTGAGACGTTCGGGTTACCCCATTCGGCCACCCACGGATCTAAGGATGTTTGCTCCTCCCCGTGGATTTTCGCAGCTTACCACGGCCTTCGTCGCCTGATAGCTCCAAGGCATCCCCCGCAAACTTGTATTCGCTTGACCATATTACTCCACAATCTACGAACGACGCTGTCTACGTCGTCGTGTTCGCTCGATTAGAACTCTCGGTTTTTCGACGTATGCAAGTTGTTGTTACAACTTCCATAGGTCGTCAACTCTTGTTCCCTTCTCTGTTCGGTGCAAACGCATATACGTTTGCCCGAAGGCTGTCAAAGACCGACCGCCGGCAGGTGCCGTCCAAACAACGAACTACACCGCCTGACGGATTTCCGCGGCGCCCCAGCGCCGCAGTCTACCTGCTATCGGTATGGAGGTATGGGGATTCGAACCCCAGACCTATGGCTTGCAAAGCCATCGCTCTAGCCATCTGAGCTATACCCCCCGCTTGTGCTCGAACCAAGAGCGGCCCGAAACCCAATCCGTGCAAAAGGGGTCCTCGTCGTCTACCTACCCCCGCGGTGCACCAAGGGCACCACATCAGGACTCGCAACGAAAGGAGAAAGGAGAGAGCCTTCGATCGTAACCGGGTGTCTCGAGTAACACTCGAATCGGTTTGCGGACATCCCTAAGGACACCCGCGGGTCTCTTTAAAAGGAGGTGATCCAGCCGCACCTTCCGGTACGGCTACCTTGTTACGACTTCAC
>JAPPGB010000065.1 GCA_028821475.1 Spirochaetaceae bacterium | reverse complement strand
CCACCTCGGCCCCGGTCACCGCGGCGGTCTTCCCGGTCACGTTCTCCAGGTCGATCTGGACGTACAGCCCGATACCGGCGTCGCCGTCCGGCGTCAGCAGGTTCCCGGCGAGGTCCCGGAACGACCCGTCGCCACCGTCGGCGCGCCGGAGGTACTTGACATAGTTGCGCTCCGTCAGGCCCGCCTGCGCCGGCGGGCAACCCCTGCCCAGCCCGATCGTCGCCGTCGCGCCGTCGATCGACACCGCGCCCGTGGCGAAGCAGCCGAGCGATGCCGTCTCCGAGGTCTGTATGCCCATCAGGAACCGGCCCCCGGTCGAGTCCGGGTCCAGCGCCTCGCTGAACCACAGCGTCACCGTCGCGCCGTCGATCTCGCCCCGCAGCAGCCGCGGCGGCGCCGCGTCCACCCTGTGGGCCGGGTCGTGCGCGAGGCCCGCGTGGCCAAACGCCGCGGCGGCCTGCGTCGCAACCGACCTGGTGGCGCCGCCGTCGCGCTTCAGCGCGGCCGCGCGCACCGCGGCGGCCTCGGTCGCAACCGACATGATGGCGCCGCCGCCGAGCTCCAGCGTGTTCGCGAGCACCGCCACGCCCGCGGCCGACTCGTCCGGCGCCGCGGCCTGCCAGGCGAAGGTGAGCGTCGCCGTGCCGGAGCCACTCTCGTATGCCGCCCAGCGCTCGCCCGTGCCGTCGTCGCCACCGAGGTCGAGCTTCAGCCGCGGCGTCCCGCCTTCGGTGACCACCGCCACCGCCCCGCCGAAGGTCAGCGCCACCCGCACGGTGTCGCCCTCCGCGTAGGTGTCGTCGTCGCCTGCATCCGAGACCACCGCCACCGCCGACAGGGTTGGGCGGTGCCCGCCGTCCACCTTGTGGTTCCGGTCGGGGGCGCGGCCCGCATGCGCGAGTGTCGCGTTCTCCTCGGCATTCGACACCGACTTGATCGTGCCGCCGTTCAGCTCCAGCGTGTTCGCAAGCACCGCCACGCCCGCGCTCGAGGCGTCGCGCTGCGTCACCGTGTAGGCGAACTCCAGGCTGCTCGAGCCGCTGCCGCTCGCGTAGTCCGCCCACTGCTCGTCTCCGTCCGCGGAGCTGAAGTCGAGCTTCAACCGCGGCGTGCCGGTGACCGTCACCGCCTCGCTGAAGGTCAGCCGCACCCGGATGGTCTCGCCCTGCGTGTAGGTGGCGGCGGCGACCGGCTCCGACGACACCTCGACATTCGTGGCCTTGGGCAGACAGAGAGGAGCCGCCGCCGCTCGGCGCAAAAAGCCGGCCGTCTGAATGCCGGCCGTCTGAAAGCCGGCCGCTTGAACGCCGGCCGCCTGAATGCCGGCCGCCTGAATGCCGGCCGCCTGAGTGCCGACCGCCCGGGAGCCGGCCGCCTGAAAGGGGCTGGCCCACTTCCCACAGTCAGGGACCACCGTCCGACCAGCAATGCCGTCCACCTGATAGCCTTTCGCCTGGGTGCCGGCAGTGTCCTGGAGCGGGTTGCTGACCGGCTTCGTGTAGCTCACCGTCACCGACGCGCCGGACGCCACCGCCGAGGCCAGGTTCAGCTTGAGCGTGGCGCCGGAAATTTCCACCGGATCGGTAGTCGCCAGGCTGGCCGGACTATTGTCCACCGTCACCGTAAACGCGCTCGCCGCCGGCTTGGAGCTCGTGTCCAGTTGGCTGTAGAAGGTCATGGTCACCACCGTGCCGCTCACCGCCACAAGCCTGACCGCCGGCGTGGAGATGTTGCTCAACTCGATCATTGGTGGTATGTCCCTCACCTCGTTACCGTGAAGGTCCCGGAGCTTGTCGACGGCCAGGCTGGTGTCGTACGAATAAAACCAGGCACGGTAGCCCGGTGTCGCCCGTCTGATGCCACCGACGATCACCTTTTTGTCGCTGATCTCCACCGGTCCTTTCGCCCAGCAATTGAGGCCGCCGCCCGGGAACCTCACGGTCGTCCGGAAGGCGCGGGCCGCCGGCACCGAGGTCCCGTCCAGCGCCTCATTGAAGTAGAGGGTCATGATTGTGCCGTCGATTTCACCCCGCACCAGCGTCGGCGGCGTGGTGTCTTGGGCCTGCGCGGCGGCGAACGGCGCCAGCACGGCCGCGGTCGCGGCGGCGGCGAGGAGCACGAACGTACGGACCAACTTCATGGCGCTCTCCCTTGCAGGCCGGGCGTCCGTCGCGTCATCGCGGCCTGCAGTGCGCGCCGCCGCCCATCAGCAGCCGGATTATACAAGGTGTTGTATAACATGTGCGTACTAATACCGGCTTTTTCAATATCCATTTCATCACCTTACGATGGGGCGGAGAGGGCGGCGCGGAGACGGCCGGGCGCTATGGTCACTGTGGTCACCCCCCGTTGACGCGGGGCGGGGTCCGTGCCATCCTGGCGGCGATTGGAGGAGGATCAATTCATGAAGAAGCTATTCGCGTGCGCAATCATCGTCAGTGCGGTCGCGGCACTTGCCCACGCCGCCGGTGAACAGGAGGCAGGCGCCGAAAAGGTTACCATCACTGCTTTTGCAGCCGCCGATGCGAGCACCATTCAGCACTACAACGAGATCGACGCGATGTTCAACGAGAAGTTCCCGAACGTCATGATCGAGTGGCAGCCGCAAGCGGCGGAGGGCATAGAGGAGAAGTTCATCTCGCTCTACGTCACCGGACAGTCACCGGACCTGTTCGTGGACGACACCGAGCGCCTGCTGCCGCCTGAGCACCGCTACCAGGTATTCGAGAACCTGCAGCCCTGGGTGGACGAGGATCCCGAGCTGCAGGACGCCCTGTCGACGATGCTGCCCGGCGTGATCGCCGGCGTGCACACCGGCGAGAGGCTGTATGGGCTGCCCACGCACTACGCCGCTCTCGTTCTGTTTGCGCGCGAGAGCTGGATGGACAACCTGGGGCTCGAATTGCCGCGCGATTGGGCCGAGATGCGCGACATGGCCACGGCGTTCCAGAACCAGGATCCCGACGGCAACGGCAAGGATGACACGGTCGGCTACTACATGATGCTGTGGCCCGGTGTGTCCAACCTGCTGACCGCAATCACCTGGTGGTCGGCGGCGGGGTACAATCAGAACCGCTACGGCGATTCCCCGGAGCCGACCTTCAACAACCCGGGACAGCGGGCGGTGATAGCCGAGATGCGGGACTGGGTGCACAAGTACAAGATCGTCAACGCCGACGCCCTGGCGGTCAACGCCGGCCATCTGTACGACGCCATGAACGCCGGCCGGGTCGGCATCGGGCGCCTCGGGAACTGGAACGTGAATCGCTTCGACGGCAACGTCGACGCCGACTACGTACCGTTCCTGTTCCCGCCCCAGACGCAGGACCAGGCCGCCCCCAACTACGCACCCTACTTCCAGCACGCCATCTCGCTGGTCCGGGACTCCGATCACAAGGCCGAGGCGCTGGAGTACATGAAGGTGTTCATCAGCAAGGAAGCGCAGGAGTTGCGCTACGAGTTCAGCGGCGCCGTGGCGAGGACCGACCTCGATTTCGACGCGCTGGAGGACAACCCCAGGCGCAAGTTCTTCCTGGACACGCCGATGGCTACCACGCCGTATTGGCCGCCGCATCCGTGGGCTTCCATCTACCGCTCGGTGCTGCAGACGTCGCTGGACAAGGTCTTTGCCGATCCGAACCTCGATATCGAGCAGGAGTTCAGTGCCGCCGTCGACGAAATCATGACCGAACTGAAGGCCGAAGGGTACATCAAGTAGGCAAGCAGGCGGCGACGGCCGTGCGACGGCCATGAGAATCGCCCTGGAGAATCGGAGGATGCGCTCGCTGTTGCGGCGCTCCTCCTACCTCCTGTACATCGTTCCCGCACTCACAGTTTTCCTGCTGTTCAGGCACTTCGCCATCATTGAGGGGCTCAGAATGAGCCTCATCGACTTCAATCCCCGCGGACCGTCGGAGTTTGTCGGCTTCGAGCATTACATTCGCGTGCTGCAGCGGCCCCGGCTGTTCGAGTCGTTCGTGCGCACCGGCTACTTCCTGGTGCTGTATCTGCCCGTGTCGATCGCGTCTTCGCTGCTGGTTGCACTGCTGATCAACGCGCGCGGCATACGGGGAACGCTGTTCTTCAAGGTGTCCTTCTTCGTCCCGGTCATCAGCACGTTCGCCGCCATGGCGTACGTCTGGGAGTCGCTCCTCAACCCCGACTTCGGGCCGTTCGGCGCCCTGTTGACGGCGCTGGGATTCGAGAAGTTCTTTCTGCTCGGCAGCATCACCTGGGCGTTGCCGACCATCGTCGGGATCTCGGTGTGGAAGAACATGGGCTTCTACGTGATCGTGTTCTCGGCCAACCTGGAGATGATCGATCCCGCCTATCACGAGGCGGCGCGCTGTGACGGAGCCAACGCCTGGCAGCAGTTCCGGTACGTCACGGTGCCGTTCCTGCACGCCGCGTTCACGGTGTCCATCCTGATCGGCCTGGTGGACGCGTTCCAGGCATTCACGCCGATCTTCATCATTACCGCCGGAGGACCGGGGACGAGCACGGAGACGATCATGTACTACGTGTTCAACCTGGCCTACGTGCTGTCCAAGTGGGAGTGGGCGGCGGCCGGCTCGGTGATCGTGTTCCTGGTGCTGGCGGCGATCGCTGCCGTACCCGGCAAGCTCCTGAAGCTGTAGGACGATCCGGTGTCGACCGCGATGACATCAGTGCGCCGGCGCAGGGAGCCGTGGCGGGCGGTCGTGTACGGCCTGCTTGCGCTTGGACTGGTGATCTTCATGTACCCGTACCTGTGGATGGTGTCGGGCACCTTGATGACCAACGAGGCGTTCTATCGCGGCGACAGCAACTACCTGCTGCCGCAGCCATTCTCCATCTACGTCTGGAAGTACCTGTTCGTCGAGATACGTGACGTGTTCCCGATCGCCCGGTACACGATGAACAGCCTGATCACGACCGCCGGCGCGGTGCTGATCTATCTCGTGACGGGGATACTTGCCGGCTATGCTCTGGCCAGAAAGCCGGTGCCGTTCAAGGGTGTGATCGTCTGGCTGCTGTTCGCGACCTTCATGTTCCCCGGGATCACGCTGCTCATACCGACCTTCTTCGTGGTCTACCGTCTGGGCCTGATCAATACCTATCTCGGCATCATCCTGGTGCTGGCGGCAGAGCCGCTGCCGTTCGTGCTGCTGTACCGGTTCTTCCGCGACATCCCGGTCGAGTACGAGTACGCGGGGCGCGTCGACGGGGCCGCCGACCTGCGCATCCTGTGGAGCGTCCTGATCCCGCTGGCGATGCCGGCCATCGTGGCGGCGGGGCTGCTCGGCATCATCATGTCGTGGAACGCCTTCATCTTTCCGTTCATGCTGGCGACCTCGACCGACCTCTACACGCTGCCGGTGTCGCTGCTGTACTTCCAGAACGTGCAGTTGTGGTCCACGGCGCACGAGCGGATCGGGGTGGCGGTGGTGGCGACGCTGCCGCCGATCGTCGTGTTCATCATCGCGCAGCGCAAGGTGATGAGCGGGTTCACCGGCGGCCTCAAGACCTGACGGCGGACCCGCACCGGACCTGCCCGGGCCCCCCTGACGCGCGCGCCCGGATGGTGTAGGGTCGGGGCATGGAACGACGGCCAATCGGCAATACCGACCTCATGACTTCCCCCATCGGCTTCGGCACCTGGGAGATGAGCACCACCATGTACGGCTCAATCGACGTCGGCGAGGCGTCGCGGGCGGTGCACGCGGCGATCGACCACGGCATCAACCTGTTCGACACGGCCGAGGTGTACGGCCCCTTCCACTCGGAGGAGCTGCTCGCCAAGGCGCTCGGCGCCCGCCGCAGCGAGGTGATCCTGGTCACCAAGACCGGCTTCGCATACGACGACGAGAAGTACCGGGTGACCGGGCGCAACTCGCGCTACGAGCACATCGTCGCGCGTACCGAGGGCTGCCTGCGCCGCCTGAACACCGACGTGATCGACCTGATGCTGATCCACTGGCCCGACTTCGAGACCCCGTTCGACGAGCCGATGCGCGCGCTGCAGAAGTTGAAGCAGGACGGCAAGATCCGCCACGCCGGCGTGTCCAACTTCAACATCGAGACCATGGATTACTGCCGGCAGTTCACCGACGTCGCGGTCAACCAGGTGGGCTATCACCTGTTCGACCAGCGCATGCAGAAGGCGATCCTGCCTTACTGCCTGGAGCACAACATCGGCTTCATGGCGTACGGGACGCTCGGCTTCGGGCTGCTGACCGGCGCGTTCAAGCCGGACCACACGTTCGAGGAGGCCGACTGGCGGCGCAGAAACTACACCGCGTTCGGGTTGCCGCTGTTCCAGCGCGAGCACTTCGCGCGCGAGCTGCGCGTGGCCGCGCGGCTGGCCGAGCTGGCGGCGAGCCACGGCCGGTCGCTGGCGCAGCTCGCCATCGCCTGGGTGCTCGGCCATCCGGCGGTGTCGGTGGCGCTGGTGGGCATGCGCAACGACCGCGAGCTGGCGGAAAACGTCGCCTCCACCGAGTGGCGGCTGAGCGACGACGACCGCGCCGCCATCGACCGCATCTTTGCCGACGAGAGCTGCCCCACCTACGAAGACTACCCGCAGTCGCAGCGCTTCTGAGGCCGCGGCCGAGATCGCGGCCGGCCTCGCGATGAGGTATCGGCGTCAGAACCGCGAGCGGCGCGACTCCACGTTGGCCTGCACGTCGATCAGGACGGTGACCCCGTCCGCGTTCAGGCGTTGCGCGTCGGCCAGCGCCTGCTCCAGCTCCGCGGCGGTGCGCACGGCGATGCCGCGGGCGCCGAGCGCGTCGGCCAGCGCCGCGTAGTTGCCGCCCATCTTGGACACGCCGAAGGCGCGCGCCGCGGGTCCGATCATGTCGCGGGCGCCGCTGTAGGTGGCCATGGCGCCGTTGTTGAGCAGCACGGTGGTGATCGGCACCTCCGCGCGCACCGCCGTCTCCAGGTCGAGGCCCGACATGCCGAACGCGCCGTCGCCCATCACGTTGAGGCAGAACCGGTCCGGGTGGGCCAGCTTGGCGCCGATCGCCAGCGGCAGACCGAAGCCGAGGTGGGTGGTCTTGCCCCAGCCGACGTAGCTGTGCGGCACGGTGGCGCGGTAGAACGGCACCATGCAGTCGCGCGGCGCGCCGGCGTCGTGGGTCACGATGCTGGCGTCCGGGTCGAGCACCTCGTTGAGCGCGTGCACCACCCGGTAGTAGTTCAGCGGCTCGCCGTCGTCGGTGAGCGCCGGCTGCCACTCGGCCAGCCACTCGGCGCGGACCGCGGCCACCTCGCCCGCCACCCGGTCGACCGCGGCCTGGTCCGCCGCGCCGCCGCCGAGTTCCTCGATCAGGGCCGCCATGGTGAGGCCGGCATCGCCGAGCAGCGCCACCTCGGGCGCCTCGTCCTTGTTCAGGTCGTCGACGCTGACGCTGTTGTGGATCAGCCGGATGTCCGCGCGCACCGACTGGGCGTAGGGGCTGCGGGTGAGGCTGGTACCGAGGGCGAGCATCACGTCGCACTCGGACAGCCAGCGGTGCGCGGCCAGGGTGGTGGTGCCGGCCCCGGCGCCGAGCGCGAGGCGGTGGGTTTCGGGCAGCGCCGACTTGCCGGGCATGGTGCAGAACACCGGCGCCGCAAGCACCTCGGCGAGGCGGGCCAGCTCCGCGCTGGCGCCGGCCGCCAGCACACCGGCGCCGGCCCAGATCAGCGGCCTGCGGGCGGCGCGCAGCACCTCCGCGGCGGCGGCGACGTCGTCCGCCGCCGGGGTCTGCCGCGCCGGGCGCGGCGGACGGTAGGTCTGCGCCGACTCCGGCACCTGCTGGGCGCACACGTCGCCGGTCATCTCCACCACCGCCGGGCCGGGGGCGCCGCTGCGCAGGGCATGGAAGGCGCGCCGCATCACCGGCGCCACCTGGTCGGGGCGCAGGATCGGTTCGACGCACTTGGCAACGCCATGGTAGGTGCGGGCGGCCTGGAAGTTGGGCCGGGTCAGGGTGTTCAGCGAGTTGCCGGCCGGCAGCATCAGGATCGGAATGTTGTCGGCCCCGGCCTGCGCGAGGCCGCCGAGCGCATTCTCGGCGCCCGCCTGCGCCTGCACGGCGACCACGCCGAAGCGCCGGCCGTCGCTGGTGCGGCTGTAGCCGTCGGCGGCCATTACCGCGCCGCGCTCGTGGCGAAACGCGATCGGGCGGATGCCGACGGCGGCGACGGCCTCGATGATCGGGTGCTGGGGGAAGCAGGCCAGCCACTCCACCCCCTCGGTCTTGAGAATCTGAGCGATATAGTCGTATCCGTTCACGCGGCACAGAGTAACGCGCCGGCCCGCTAAGGTCGATCCGTCCAGACCCGATTCGCGAGCATTGCGGCAGACGGGCTGGGCGGGGATAGTAGCGGCGTGGCGGCGAAGAGTGCGGTGATCGGCGCCGGGGCGATGGGCCACGGCATTGGCGAGGTGCTGGCGCGCTCGTACCCGGAGGTGTGGCTGTACGACCCGGACGCGGCCGCCCTGGAGCGGGCGGCCGCGCTGATCCGGGAGTCGGTGGAGCGGCTGCGGAGGCACGGGCTGATCACCGCCGAGGTGGCGCGCGACACCCCCGCCCGCGTGCGCACCACCACCAACCTGGAGCGGGCCGTGGCGGGTGCCGCGTTCGTGATCGAGGCGGCGCCGGAGGACCTGCCTGCCAAGCAGGAGCTGTTCGCCGAGCTGGACCGTCTGGCCCCGGCCGATGCCGTGCTCGCCACCAACTCCTCCAGTTTCACGCTGGCCGACGTGAGCGCGCGGGTCAGCGAGCCGCGCCGCCGGCTGGTAGTGGGCTCGCACTTCTTCCTGCCCGCCCAGATCGTGCCGCTGGTGGAGGTGTCGCGCGCCGCCGCCACCGCCGACGAGGCGTTCGAGGCCGCCTACGCGCTCTGGGAGCGCTGCGGCAAGACCCCGATACGGGTGCGGCGCGACGTATCCGGCTACGTCGCCAACCGCCTGCAGCGCGCCCTGATGCGCGAGGCCCTGGCCCAGGTGGCCGAGGGCTCGGCCAGCGCCGAGGACATCGACCGCGCGGTACGATTCGGCTTCGGGCTGCGCTTCATGGTGCGCGGCCCGCTGGCGCAGCGCGACGTGGCCGGCCTCGGCCTGGCCAGCCGCATCCAGACCAACCCCGACGACCGCGAACGGCTCAACGCCGGCCGCCGCCACCTGCTCGACACCGCCGCCGCCGGCCACCTCGGCCTCGACACCGGCCGCGGCCTGCTCGACTGGCACGCCCGCGACCCCGGCGAAGTGCGCCGCACCGGCGCCGAAGCCCTCGCCCGCGCCGCCGCCCTGCTCATCGAGAACGAACGTGCGGAAGGAAAGTAGCCATATGAAGTCAAGTCCCCGTGTCCCGCACGTCCCGCACTGAGTAGACCGGCGCCCTGGCCGCCGCCCGTTACGAGAGGTCAGCGGGTGAAGGCGACCGTGCCGGTTTCCTCGATCCGTTCGTCCGTAGTGAACCGCCAGATGCCGACGTGGCCGCGGCGCAGGTCGCCGTTGTCGTCCCAGTCGATGCTGCCGGAGGCGCCTTGGTAGTCGATCTCGGCGCCGTCGGCGAGGGCGCGGAGTGCGGCGGCGACACCGCGCGGTCCAGCGGTTACGGCGATGCCGGGCGGGCCGCCGATCGCGCGCAGGCGGTCCCGGATCGCCGCGCCGTCCGTGCTTCCGGCGGCTTCGGCCGCCAACACCAGGGCCACCGTGGCGTCGTAGGCCTCCTTTACGTAGGCCAGTACCGGCAGCGAGCCGTACTCGGCAACGTAGGCGGCTTCCCAGGCGGCGGACGCCGCGCTCGCCGCTGCCGTTGCGGGTCCGGTGCCGTACAGTCCATCAGCAGACCGATCTTCAGTGCCCTCGGCTCGCCCGCCTCCGCCGCCGAGTCGGCCACCGCGACGGTCAACAGGATCACCGCCGCGCCGCACGCCCGCCACGCACGCCCACCGGACCGCTTCCACTTCATCGCCCACTACCCCCGCCTGACGCCATCATGGAAGACGACTATAGAACAGGTGTCCAGCACCGAGTAGAAGCCGGTCCGGCGAGTGGTTGCAAATTGGGGCGAGACGGCGCAGGATCAGGGGCATGGCCTATACGTTCCAGCCGGGCATGATGTACATGATGCCCACCCACTTCGGACCGATGGCAGGTCCACGCCAGGGCGCCGACGGCAAGGGATTCGCCTGCATCGACAGCCCCCGTTCCACCAGCTACTCGGTGAGCTTCCTGACCAACGCCGAGCAGCTCGAACCGCTGCTGCCGCCCGGATTCTCGCTGCACGGCGAGCCGGTGGTGACCGTCAGTCAGACCCACATGAAGGAGATCGAGTGGCTCGCCGGGCGCGGCTACAACATCATGGGGGTTACCTTCCCGGTGGCATTTTCCGGCACCCGCGACCGTGCCGTGGGGCCGCTGCTGACCGTGCTGTGGGAGAACATGACCGACCCGATCCTGACCGGGCGCGAGCAACTGGGGTTTTCGAAGATCTACTGCGAGATGCCCGATCCGGTGGTGTGCCGCGGCGAGTTTCACGTGACCGGGAGCTGGGAGGGCTACCGCTTCCTGGACATGAAGCTGCGCAACCTGCAGGCGGTGGCGCCGGAGAACTACCCGGGGCCCGCGGCCCCGCGCACCGACGGCGTGCTGACCGGTCAACTGCACTACAAGTACATTCCCCGGACCGGGGAGTGGGACAAGGCCGACGTCGCCTACGCCACCCTCACTCCCGCGGAGGGCTCCAACTCCCGGGTGACCGGCATGTGGCGCGGCGAGGGTACGGTGCAGTTTCAGCAGGCGCGCTGGGAGGACATGCCGACTCAGTTCATGATCGTGAACACGTTCCACGCGCTGGAGATCAAGGAGTACCGCGGCGCCAGCATCAGCCAGTCGGTGGGCGGCAAGGACCTGAGCGACCAGCGCATGCTGGTATAGCAGCCGGTGCGATCCTGAAGAGGGACACGTTGGCCGCACCGGGGCTCCAGGTATCCCGCCACGAACTGCTCGCCGCGGGGGTCGGCGCGGACCGGGCGGCACAGATCGTGGAGCACGCCAACGCCCTGCTGGCGGACGGCTCCCCGTCCGCTGACCGCAGCGCGGCGGAGCACTGCTGGAGCGAGCTGTCGCGCTCACTGCTGACGCCCGAGGTTCCGTTCGACGCCCATCGCCTGCTCCACGAACGCATCTTCGTCGGCCGTGATCCGGCCGCCGGACCGGCGCCGGTCTGGCTGCCGGCGGTCGCGGAGGTGCACGCCAGCAACCTGTACAAGTTGATGCGGGAGCGCGGCTGCGCCAACTACCCGGAGCTGTTCGACTGGTCGGTCGCCAACCGCATGGAGTTCTGGCGAACGATGGTGGAGCGGCTGGAGATCCGGTTCCGGCAGCGTTACGCCGCAATCGCCGATCTGGACGACCTGCGCGCCCCGCGCTGGTTCCCCGGAGCCCGCCTCAACATCGCCGAGAGCTGCTTCGGGGCTCCGCCGGAGGCACCGGCGATCATCCACCAGGCGGAGGGCGGCGCCCGGTCGACCATGACCGGGGCCGAACTGCGCGCGCTGTCGGGGCGCGTGGCCAACGGACTGAACGCGGCCGGCTACCGCGCCGGCGACGCCATCGCCATCTACCTGCCGATGACGGCCGAGTCGGTGGCCATCTACCTGGGCATCGTGTTCGCCGGCTGCACGGCGGTGGGCATTGCCGACAGCTTCGCCGCCGAAGAGATCCGGGTCCGGCTGCGCATTACCGGCGCGAAGGCGATCTTCACCCAGGACGAGATGCTGCGCGGCGGCAAGGCGCTGCCCCTGTACGGCAAGGTGATAGAGGCGGACGCGCCAGCGGCCGTCGTGCTCGGTTGCGGCGGGCGGCGGGCGCCGGTCAGCCGCGACGGCGACCTGGACTGGGAGGCGTTTCTCAGCGACGAGACCGCATTCACGCCGGTTGCCTGCGACCCGGACGCGGCCACCAACATCCTGTTCTCGTCCGGGACCACCGGCGAGCCGAAGGCGATTCCCTGGACTCACACGACGCCGGTCAAGTGCGCCGCCGACGGCTGGCTGCACCAGGACATCCGCCCCGGCGACGTGGCGGCGTGGCCTACCAGCCTGGGCTGGATGATGGGTCCGTGGCTGATCTACGCCAGCCTGGTGAACGGCGCCGCCATGGCGCTGTTCGACGGCGCGCCCACCGGACGGGAGTTCGGCGAGTTCGTGCAGCGCGCCGGCGTCACCATGCTCGGCGTGGTGCCGAGCCTGGTGCGGGCGTGGCGGCGGTCCGGCTGCATGGCGGGGCTGGACTGGAGCGCGATCCGTGCGTTCAGCTCCACCGGCGAGCCCTCCAACGCGGAGGATTACCACTTCCTGATGGCGCTGGCGGGCTACCGCCCGGTGATCGAGTATTGCGGCGGCACCGAGATCGGCGGCGGCTACGTCACCGGCACGGTGATCCAGCCGGCAGCGCCCACCGTGTGCACCACGCCGACGCTGGGGCTCGACTTCCTGATTCTGGACGACGAGGGCCGGCCCGCCGCCAACGGTGAGGTGTTCCTGCGCCCGCCCTCGATCGGGCTGTCCACCTCGCTGCTCAACCAGGACCACCACGCGGTGTACTTCGACGGCGCGCCGGCGGCGGACGAGGCTGTGCCGCTGCGCCGCCACGGCGACCAGATCGAACAGCTTGCCGGCGGCGGCTACCGGATCCACGGGCGGGTCGACGACACCATGAACCTCGGCGGCATCAAGGTGAGCTCGGTGGAGATCGAGCGGCTGCTCAACACCGTGCCGGGGGTGGCCGAAACGGCGGCCGTGGCGGTGCAGCCGGAGGCGGGCGGACCGGCCCGGCTGGTGATCTTCGCCGCCCCGTTCGCGGGACAGGAGTTCGCCGAGGGCGAGCTGCAGCGCACGCTGCAGGACGCGATCCGCCGCCGCCTCAACCCGCTGTTCAGGATCCACGAGGTGGTGCAGGTGGCGGCGCTGCCGCGTACCGCGTCCAACAAGACCATGCGCCGCGTGCTGCGCGCCGGCTACGCGGCGCCGGGAGGAACGTCATGACACGACCGAGGGTGGCGCTGGTGAGCGCGGTTCGGACCCCGATCGGCGCCTTCGGCGGCGCCCTGCGCGACTGCTCGGCGCCGTTTCTCGGCTCGGTGGCGATTCGCGCGGCGCTGCAGCGCGCATCGCTGGCCGGCGACCAGGTGGACGAGGTGATCATGGGCAACGTCTACCAGGCCGGCAACGGCCCCAATCCGGCGCGCGTCGCCGCGATCAAGGCGGACCTGCCCTACCCGGTGCCGGCCATGACCATCAACAAGGTGTGTGGCTCCGGCCTCAAGGCGATCAGCCTGGCGGCGCAGGCGATCATGCTCGGCGACGCCGACTGCATCGTCGCCGGCGGCATGGAGTCGATGAGCCGCGCCCCCTACCTGGTCTCCGGCGCGCGCTGGGGCGCGCGCATGGGGCACGGCAAGCTGGTGGACCTGATGCTGCAGGACGGGCTGTGGGACTGCTTCGTGGACTGCCACATGGGCAACACCGCGGAGAAGCTGGCGCGCCAGTACCGGGTGCCGCGCGACGAGCAGGACCGCTACGCGCTGCAGAGCCAGCAGCGCTACCAGGCGGCCCTCGGCAAGGGCCGGTTCGCGGATGAGATCGTGCCGGTGGAGGTGGCGCAGCGCAAGGGGCCGCCGGCCGTATTCGGTGCCGACGAGTCGCCGCGCCCCGACACCAGCGGCGAGGCACTGGCGGGGCTGCGCCCGGTGTTCGAGAAGGAGGGCACGGTCACCGCCGGCAACGCGTCCACGCTGAGCGACGGCGGTGCGGCCGTGGTGGTGATGAGCGAGGAGCGGGCCGCCGAGCACGGCCTCGAGCCGCTGGCCTGGGTGAGCGGCTACGCCAGCGCCGGCGTCGACCCCGCCATCATGGGTATCGGCCCCGCGTTCGCCATCCGCGGGCTGCTGGCCAGGACCGGTCTCACGCTGTCCGACATCGACTTGGTGGAGGTGAACGAGGCGTTCGCCGGCCAGGTGCTGGCCGTGGGGCGCGAGCTGGAGTGGGACGAGTCGCGGGTCAACGTCAACGGCGGCGCCATCGCCATGGGCCACCCGCTCGGCGCCAGCGGCACCCGCATCGCGGTCACCGCGCTGTACGAGATGCGCCGCCGCCGGGCCCGCCGCGCCGTCGCCGCCCAGTGCATCGGCGGCGGCATGGGCATCGCCCTCCTCCTCGAACACCCGTGATGCGTGATGCGTGATGCTTGACATCACGCATCACGGGTCGGCACATTTGGCCTTGCGATGAGAACCACGTTGAATATCTCTGCCGAAGCGATGGCGCGGGTGCGGCAGCTAGCCGAGCAACGCGGCGCTACGCTCGGAGCGGTAGTCTCCGAATTGCTGCTGAAGGCGCTTGAGCCGGAGGAAACGCCACCGGTGCGAAACGGTGTTCCGCTGTATCCTGCCCATCCGTATGAGACCGCCGATCTCGATCTGGTGAACCAATTGCGCGATGAGTACCCGTGAGCTACCTGTTGGACGTCAACGTGCTGGTAGCCCTGTTCGATCCCCGGCACGTCAGTCACGGTACGGCGCACCGCTGGTTCGGGCACACCGCGCAGTCTGGCTGGGCGACCTGTTCAGTCACCGAGATCGGCTGTGTGCGTATACTCGCCAACCCCTCCTACCGGACGGTCTCCACCACGCCCACGGAAGCGATGGCTCGTCTGCAGCGGTTTTGTGATTCGAGAGGACACTCGTTCTGGCCGGATGACGTCGCCCTTCGCACGGCTTTGAGAGGGCCGGTCAAGGATCGCTTGCAGGGACACCGTCAGATCACGGACTTCCACCTCGTAGCGCTGGCCGCCGCACGAGGCGGGCATCTGGCGACATTCGATGGACGGTTGGTGCGTTCGCTCGCCGGCACCCGTCTCGCGCCGGCGGTCGCGCTCGTACAGTAGCAGGCTGTTCCCGCGCTGTGTACGGGGACGCTCACGACGGCGTCACGGGGGTGACCGACAGGTCCTCCTCGACCTGCACCAGGGCGTGCCGGGTGTCGTGCTCGAACAGGAGCCACCAGCCTTCGGCAGAGATCCGCTCCAGGTAGCGGCTACGGGTGGCCATGGTGCGGCGCGGGTCGAGGTCGATCGCGGGCACGTAGTGCGGCTTGAGGTGCAGAGCGTAGGGAAACAGGTCGGCGGTGAACAGCACCGTGCGGCCACCGCCGGAGACGGTCACCACCTGGTGGTAGTCGGTGTGGCCCGGCGCATCGCGCAACCGCACGCCGGGGATCACCTCCGTCTCCCCCGCCACCGTGTCGAGGACGCCCGCCGCGGCCAGAGGTTCCCAGGTCTCCGGCAGGTAGCTGGCGCGGCTGCGACGGTCGGGAGCGCCGGCATAGGCCAGCTCCCGCTCATGCACCAGGTAGCGCGCCGCCGGGAAGGTCGGACGCGGGCCGGCCGGGGTGGCGCGGGCCGCGCCGCCGACATGGTCGAAGTGCAGGTGGGTCAGCACCACGTGCGTCACGTCTTCCGGATCGATTCCGGCGGCCGCCAATTCCGCCAGCAACCGCCACGCCGGATCGGTCACCCCGTAGAGGTGGCGGAACCTGTCGCCCGCCGCGAGATCGCCGAGCCCGGTGTCCACCAGCACCACAGCCTCATGTCCGGCGGCGTCGCGGGCGCGCACCACCAGGCAACGGGTTGCCGTCGCCACCCGGTTGCGGTCGTCCGCGGCGTAGGCGCGGCCCCAGATGGTGCGCGGCACCGTGCCGAACATCAGGCCGCCGTCGAGGCCGAACGTGACGTCCGAACACGCGCTCAACTCCAGCCCGCCGAGGCGCACCGGCCCGGCAAGTTCCGCGGCGGCCGGGCGCGCCCTGGCTGCCGCCGGCCGAGCCGGCTCCGCCGCCGCCGTCACGCGCTACTGCAGCACCGACTTGGGCGTGGCCACGAGCCGGGTGACCTCGATCGTGGAGCGCTCGATCAACTGCTCCACCTGCGGCGAGATGTCGTTCTTCCACTCGTCCGACTCGTACACCGCCGCGTACAGCCTCTCGCGCTCCTCCTCCGAGTCGAAGCGGCGCATCCAGACGTAGGTCTGGTCATCGCTCTCGCCGCGGAAGCTGCCCGCAATCACCATGCCGCGCGCCACCTGGAACGGGATGATCGTCTCTTCCATGCAGCGCACCCACTCGTCCATCTTGCCCGGCAGCACCCGGTAGTGGCGCAGTTCGTAGAATGCCATCGTCACCTCCTGTCGTCGAGAGAGTATAACGCGGTAGCCCTCATAGGCGACCTCCGGTGTACGTAAAGCGTCATTCCTCCTACCGCTACCGGAGGTCGCGGGCGTGGCGACGCACTCGTCGAATCGGTTACGGTAGCGGCGTGCGACAAGTGTCGATGAGCGGGCGCAGCTTCCCCTTTCCGGGCGAGTACGTGGGCGAGCTGGCCGCCTGCGCCGAAGACCCACGCGACCCTGGCGCCGTGCCGGCGTTGCGGGCAGGCTTGCAGCGGGACGGTTACCTGCTGCTGCGCGGGTTTGCCGACCGCGAGGCGGTGCTGGCCACGCGCCGCACGCTGCTGGCTCGGATGGCCGACGACGGCTGGCTGGCGCCGGACGACGAGCCGCTCGCCGGGCGCAGCAATCCCGGGCGCCGCGGCGCCCCCAGCGTCGACTCCCAGCAGCCGGCCGTCGCCGGGTTCTACCGAGAGCAGCCGTTCCTGCCGTTCTTCGAGCGCTACTTCGGCGAACCGGCGATGATCTACCCCAAGATCCTCACCCGCGTAAAGAACACCGGCGGACGCACCGGCGTCCATTTCGACAACGTCTACATCGGGCGCGGCTCGCCGCGTTTGCTGAGCTGCTGGATGCCGTGGGGCGACGTCACCGCCGACCAGGGGCCGCTGGCGATCTGCTCCGGCTCGCACAACCTGCCCAGCTTCGCACGGCTGCGCGACACCTACGGGCGCCACGACCCCGACCGCGACTACATCAAGGGCGCCGACAACGCCGCCGGCCACTTCTCGTTCGACCTGCACGAGGTCACCGAGCGGTTCGGCGGGCGCTGGCTCACCGCCGACTTCCGCGCCGGCGACGTGCTGGTGTTCCCGCCGTTCACCATGCACTGCGCGCTGGAGAACACCACCGGCCGCTTCCGGATCAGCTCCGACACGCGCTTCCAGCCGGCCGCCGACGCCACCGACCCGCGTTTCATGACCAACCGGGAGCCGCGCGTGGCGCTGCGCCACCGCTACCGCGTCGCCGACGGCGAGGTGGCCGCGCTGACCATGGACGAGGCGCGCGCCAAGTGGGGCCTGGAAGCAACCGCACCCGCACGGCGCGGCCCAGGCTGATCGGCGCCGGGCGATTCGGATAGGCTGTCACCCGAGACACTGATGCAAGTAAAACCGTTCATCGTCGGCAGCGGCATGTCGGGTAAGGCGATCGCCAAGGCCCTGGCCGTGATCGACATCGTCGACCCCGACCTCACCGTGGCGGCGCCCACCCAACTGCGCCGCGGGCAGCCCCTCGCCGGCTTGGCGGAGGGTCACGAGCAGCCGGTGCTGTGCGTCTGCAACCCGCACGGCCTGCACGCCCGCTACGTGATCGAGGCGCAACGCGCCGGCTTCCGCGCCATCATTCTGGACAAGCCGCCGTGCGTGAACCTGGACGAACTGGCCGCCCTGCGCCGCCTGACCGCCGCGTGCGGCGACGAGTTGGCGGTGGCGGTGCTGCACGGCTACCGGCAGATGTGGGGACCGCAGCGCATGCGCGAGATGATCGCCGCCGGCGAACTGGGCGACCTGTTCGCCATCGAGGGCGCCTACTGGCAGTCGTCGGCGGCCGAGCTGGCGGTGGCCACCGAGCCGCGCCCCGACAAGGCGTGGAAGAGTGACGTCAGCCTCGGCGGCCCGACCGACACCTGCGTCGATCTGGGCACGCACTGGGTGGACCTGGTGACGTTTCTGGCCGGCGAGCGGCCGGTGACGGCGCGCACCTGGCTGTCGCACGTCAACGCCCCGGCGCCGAACCGCGACACCCACGTGCAGGTCTACCTGCAGTTCCCGTCGTGCCGGTCGCTCGGGTCGGCCTCCAAGGGTGTGCACGGCGCCAGCCACCTGGACGTGTCGGTGCTCGGCAGCGAGCGGGCGGTGCACTGGTCGGTCAACAATCCGGACGAACTGCGCGTGGGGCGCGGCAACCTAGTCACCTGCATGCACCGCACCG
This sequence comes from Spirochaetaceae bacterium, assembly GCA_028821475.1. Classification (GTDB taxonomy): domain Bacteria; phylum Spirochaetota; class Spirochaetia; order SZUA-6; family Bin103; genus Bin103. Next base: position 3,371 of record JAPPGB010000065.1, on the reverse strand, counting down.
CCGGGCGCTACGGCTCGCAGCAGCCGCCCTACCACGGCACCGGCTGGCTGGAGGGCTACACGGAGGTATCGCACTGCTTCCTGCAGCGCCTCGCCGGGCGCGACGCTCCCGCGCACCCCACGTTGACCGAGGCGCTCGACGTGATGGAGGTGCTGCTCACCGCCGGGACGCTGTAGCAGCCCGCGCTGCAACCCGGCGTCACACCACGCATGCGGCCGGCTTCGGCACGGGCTGCCAGCCGCCGGCCCGGGCGCGTCCCGGCGCTCGCTACGCGGCCTGAGCGCCGGGGCGGCCGCGCATGCGGGCGTGGGCGCGTTCGCGCATGCGGCGGTGGGCTTCCTTGGAGCCGTCGTGGAAGCTGCCGAACCAGCGGTCGATCGGCACCGTCCCGTCACCACCGTAGTTGCACTCGAAGTAGCGGTGATGCAGGTAGTGGAAGTAGTTGGGATTGCGTACCGTCTTGCCCTTGGTGCCGAACTCCAGTTCGTCGAAGCCGGAGTGGCCCGGCGCCGGCGACAGTCCCGCGTGCATCAGGTGCATCATGGCGTGCACCGGATGCGACGGGATGATCCAGTGCAGGAACACCCCGGTGAAGTAGATCAGGTGCTCGATCGGATGCATCGACAGGCCCGACCAGGGCCCGATGTTGACATTCTTGTGATGCAGGTAGTGGGCCGCCTTGTACAGTGGCTTCCAGTGGGTGAGCCGGTGCACCCAGTAGAAGTGCACCTCGCGCATCAGGCCGACGGCCACGAGCAGCAGGACGAAATAGACCGGATTGGTGCGGAAGTCGACGTACGGCAGGTGACCGTTGGCGTACATCCACATCGTGAGGGCCTCGAACAGCGACCAGATGCCGACGCCGCTGACCAGGGTCCAGAACACATTGTCCCGCGTCTGGTTGCCGAACAGGAACCGGCGGTTGCGGGTGCTGAGCCAGCGCTCGTTGTACTTGTAGTGCGTGCCCTGTGCCCGCTTGATGTACAGCCGCAGGTGCCAGGCGCCGAACCACAGCAGCACGATCCCGACGTTGCGCAGGTAGATGCCGATCATCCAGCCCGGCTCGAAGCGCGCCATGCGCTCCAACTCCGGGGTCAGGAACAGCCACGCGACCAAGCTCACGCCGATGAAGATCGCGTTGAACGGATACAGGTAGCCGGGGAATCCGAACAGCCACTTCAGAAACGCCTTCGGCCGCGGCGGCCACACGAACACCGGCGGCGTCTGTATCAACTCCGCGGGCTGCCACTCGCCGCGCGCGTCGCGCGGCCCAAGATCCGCTTCCGCCACTGCTACCACCTCCCGGCTGGTGTACGGCCCGCCGATTGGCAAGGGCCGCAGCCCACCCGCCCCTTTTCTGGCACAAAAGGGCTCGCCGCGCAAGAGGCGGGAGCACGCAAAGCACGCGGAGCACGCAACTTCGGCAGCTCCAACTCGTTCGCGCAGCCGGCCCCTACCGATCGCGAGCCGACAACCGGGGCGCCCGAAGCCTGCCGGTAGCGCGGGTCGAACTATGCGCTGCCGACGACCGGGGCGGCGGTGGCCTGCCGGTACCGGCGCTCAAACTCCGCGCTGCCGTCGTCCTCGACCAGCTCCGTGAACACGCCGCCCTCGTATGCCGGCTGGTTGCCGGCGGCGAAGTAGTTCCACATCGACGATCCGGGCAGCGCCTGCGCGGCGAAGTCGACCGTCAGCCCGGACGGCCGCCGGTAGCGGATCAGCCGCCGCGGCAGCTCCAGGTCGGCCTGCTCGACGCGGTAGCGGTCGAGCGCCGCCTCGTCCACCTCCACCCCCAGCCCAGGTGCGTCGGGCACCGCCATGTAGCCGCCGGACACCGGGATGCGCGCGGTCAGCAGGTTGTGCTCGTACAGCTCGTGCACGGTCACCGCCGGCCAGCGCGCCGCTGCCAGCACCGCGCCCAGGTGCAGGCACAGGCTGGCCGTGAGCCCGGTGCCGACCATCTGCAGGAAGACCGGCATGCGCGCCTCGCCGGCGAAGTGCCCGGCGCGGGTGGTGGCGGAGAGCCCGCCCCCGACCACGTAACCGTCGCAATACTCGCTGCGCGCCGCCCCCCGGCGAGCCTCGTCGTAGTGGTGGGCGATCGGTGTGCGCAGACCCGTGCGCAGCCGCCGGTTGCCGTCGATGTCGTCGCCCGGAATCGGCCCCTCGTAAATCTTGATCTTCGGGAACTCCTCCTCCAGCGCCTTCAGCACCGGCAGCGCGGTCGGGGCGTCGAGCAGGAAGTCGTTCCAGTCGGCGTCGATCGCGAACCACGGCGGCGTGGCCTCCGAAATGCGCGCGATCGTCTCGTGCACGTCCCACCAGGGCCGCGTCTTGATCTTCATGCAGGTGTAGCCCAGACGCACCGCCTCGCGCGCCTCCGCCGCGTAGTTCTCCGGCGACATGTCGTGGTCCCAGAACGACACCGGGCAGTTGCTGCGCACCTGCGCGCCGAGCAGGCGATGCGCAGGGACGCCGGCCAGCTTGCCGGCCAGGTCGAGCACCGCCATCTGCAACCCGGCGCCCAGGCTGTCGTCCCAGTACAGGTCGAACGGCGACCGGCCGATCACCCGCTCGTCGATGTCGGCGCGGCCCCAGGTGTAGTTCTGGATCGTCTCGCCCCAGCCGGTGATCCCGGACGCGCTGGTCACGCGGATCACCTCCACCTCCGACCAGGTGTGAATGCCGGCCCGCTCCATCTCGACGCAAACGCGGCCCGCCATCGGCACCCAGTGCCGGGTGCGTTCCACCGAAGCGACCCTCGCGTCCATCAGTTCCTCCTTCGAGCCCCGGTACCGTACCACACTCGGATCCGCAACGATCGATTCGTTGCCGTGTTGATCTTTCCCGCCTCTCGCTGGCCGGAACGATGGTGCCGAGCACCGATTGGTTCCTGCAGCGACGGCGGCCGGTTGCGCGCGGCAAGGTCGAGGTCCGTGGCCACGTCCGCCGGGCTCAGCAGCGAGCACTTGACCTCGCTGTACCTCGAAGTCGTCGGCGACCGGCATACCCTGCGGGTTCCGCCGCAGCAGCACCCGCCGTGCCACATCGTTCATTGGTGATTGCTCCTCAGGTGGCCCCCGCGCGGCCACGTCAGTCGACGAGATTCCGATTCCAAGTATGACCGACTACTCGAATCTCGGAGTAGATCGGCGCCGATGCAGCGGCCGTGGCGGGGTCAGCATCTCCGTGCGCGCCTTTCGGGGCGAGCAGCAACTCCTTGATATCGGGCGCGGTCCGCCGTTCCAGGCGCCGCCACTGGTCAATGGAAACGAGTATCACGTTCTCTCTATCCGGGGCAACTACGAGCACCTCCCGGGTGCGAACGCGTGAAGCGGTAGGCAGATAGCATCCACATCGTAGCGAGGGAG
>JAPPGB010000064.1 GCA_028821475.1 Spirochaetaceae bacterium | reverse complement strand
CGTGGTAAACCCATGGCCCCCCCGTCGGCGAAAACGCTTATTTGGCCCCTCCCCAACCCCAACCTTTTTTCGCCCCCCCCGGGGGGGGGGGTCGGTGGGGCCCCCCCCCCCCCCCCCGGCAAATACTTGAATCACAAGCAATAATCGCTCCGGCCGATCGCCCCGCGCGCCGCTTCGCCTGCACCGCTCCTCTTACCACCTGCACACCGCACCGCCGGCGTTGCCGGTCCCTGACTTTCGCTACGCCGCAGCACACCGCCTCACGCGGTGCTCCGGGCTCAGGTCCGCGCGCGCGTTCAAGGAGGTGCCGGATGTCGATGTAGCTCGGGACTGTCGCCGTCTTGATCCGGACAGTGAGGCCAGTCGGTTGGTAAACGGTCGGGAGCTGACCGCCGATGATGTCGTCTATTCCTATCAGCGCCAGACCGCTCAGGGGGACTTCACCGAACCTCCCGCTCAGGCCGGCCCCACGTTCAACCTGCCATGGGAATCGATAGAGGCCACCGACAGATATACGGTTGTTATGAAGCTCACTGAGCCATACCTCGATGCGCTACAACCGATCCTCGGTGAAAGCCAGAGTTGGATACTACCCCGCGACGTAATCGAGCATTACGGCAACTATGAGGACTGGAAGAACGTGGTCGGCACCGGGCCTCTTATCCTGACCGAGTATGTCGAGGGCGTCTCCAAGACCTTTACCAGGAATCCTGACTTCTGGGACTACGACGAGAAATACCCGGAGAACCGCTTGCCCTATGTTGACGAGATAAGGGCCCCCCTTATGGCAGAAGAAGCAACCCGTATCTCGGCACTGCGTACGGGTAAGATTGATATCATACAACACGCAGGCGTCGCTGACATAGGAAACATGGATGTGATAAGGAGCATCCAGAGGACCAACCCAGAAATCGAGGTGTACAGTTACTACCAGCGGGCGTTTCAGGTCTTTACTCTGAACATTCGCAACGCGCCATTTGACGACGTCAGGGTGCGCCATGCACTGCAGATGGCACTCGACCTGGAGACGATTGACGATACCTACTTTGGCGGTTTTTCAGACTGGGAAAACCCTTCGTGGATTAGCGCCAAGGGGCACTACACCCCCATTTGAAGAGTGGCCAGAAGAGCTCCAGCAATACTACAGGTATGACCCGGAGGGTGCCGAGAAGCTCCTGGATGAGGCAGGCTATCCGCGCGGCGCGGACGGAATTCGATTCACGGCAGAGTATTTGCACCGAGACGTCATAGACTTGGGCTATACGGAAGTCGCCGCCGGGTACTGGGCTGATATTGGCGTTGATATAACGACCCGTATTGCCGACACGGGGACTTGGGTGGCTGCCAAGGCAGAAACCGCGTATGAAATGGCCACTGGCGACATGGGCCATCCGGCTGCTGGCTGGGCCATGCAGACTCATCGCGATAGCAATCTGTTCCCCCGCGAATACTTGGCCTGTAGCGACCCATGCGCAATCGACACCTCCGTGCTGGACGCGGCCTCCGATGCCTATTACGCTGCTACGACCAAAGAGGAGCAGTTCGAGGCAGCGAAAGCGTACAATATGTTCGTGCTCGAGCAACACATGCAGATTTGGGGTCCTCTGGCGCCACAGTTTCAGGCGAACAATCCGTGGGTCAAGGGCTATAACGGTGAATACTCGCTAGGAGACCTGACGTATCATCCCATCCTCGCCCGCCTCTGGATCGACCGGGATCTGAAGCGAGAAATGGGATTCTGAATCGATCGCCCCTGGGGCGCGCTCGTTCTGCTTGCACAGCAGGGCGCCGGGAGGCCCGAGCTTCCCGGCGCCCAATTGCCACGAAGATATGAGAGCGTACTTCATCCGCCGGCTGCTGCTGGTCGTCCCCACCCTGTTCATCCTGAGCGTGTTGGTGTTCCTGTCGGTACGCTTCATCCCCGGCGACGTCATCGACATCATGGCCGGTCGCACGGCATTCGTGGGCGGGCAGGTCGACCGCGCGACCATCGAACAGCGGCTCGGCCTGGACCTGCCGATCCACGTGCAGTACGGCCGCTGGATCGGCGGCATCGTCCTGCGCGGCACGCTCGGCGAGTCGCTGCTGGGCGGTTGGCGCATCGAGGAGCGCATGCTGGGACGACTGCCGGTCACCGCCGAGCTCGGGCTGCTGGCCATCCTCATCGGACTGGTCATCGCGCTGCCGGTGGGCATCTACTCGGCGGTGCGCCAGTACACCGCCGCCGACTACGTGGGACGGTCGGTCGCCGTCATGGGGCTGGCGACGCCCAACTTCTGGCTGGGAACGATGGTGATGATCTACCCCGCCATCTGGTGGACGTGGTCGCCGCCGATGGAGCTGGTCCCGTTCGCCCAGGACCCGCTGGGCAACCTCGGCATGTTCCTTATCCCCAGCCTGATCCTCGGGACCTACCTGTCGGCCAGCACCATGCGCATGACGCGCACCATGATGCTGGAGGTGCTGCGCCAGGACTACATCCGCACGGCCTGGGCCAAGGGTCTGCTGGAGCGGTCGGTGATCCTGCGCCACGCGGTCAAGAACGCGATCATCCCGGTGGTGACGCTGGTGGGCATGCAGATCCCGATTCTGGTGGGCGGCTCGGTGATCATCGAGAACATCTTCAACCTGCCGGGGCTGGGGCGGCTGATGCTGGACGCGCTGGGCGACCGCGACTACCCGGTGGTATCGGCGGTGAATCTGTTCTTCGCCACGGTGGTGGTGTTCGTCAACCTGGTGACCGATCTGCTGTATGCGTCGCTGGACCCACGGATTCGCTACGAATGAGGCACGCCCATGGGTGACGTATCACAGCTGACGCCGGCCGGCGCCGAGCCGGCCGGCGGGGCGGCGGGGCAGGCTGGAGCGCGGCGGTTTTTCGGCCGGCTGGTCCGTGAGCAGCCGTTGGGCACCGCCGGCGGCATCGTCATCCTGATCCTGGTGCTGGTCAGCATCTTCGCCGATGGGCTGGCGCCCTATCGCTACGAGGAGATCCACCTGCGCGACCGTCTGCAAGCTCCGTCGGCCCAGTACCTGCTGGGCACCGACCACGTGGGGCGTGACCTGCTGAGCCGCCTCATCCACGGGGCGCGGCTGTCGCTGACGGTGGGGCTGGCCGCCACCGCCCTCAACGTCGTGGTGGCGGTGCTGATCGGCGGGACCACCGGCTTCATCGGCGGGCGGTTGGACCTGGTAACGCAGCGCTTCGTCGATGCATAGCAGCCCGTGGTGGAACCCGGCGTCGCACCGAGAGCGGCGAGGCGCCCGGCTGGCAAGGCGCGACGAACGAGCATATCGGGCATATGTGAGCGAGGAGCAACGCAACCAGCCGGGATGGATCGCCGCTCGAATGCAGCCGGGGTTTCGCCACGGGCTGCTATATGGCGTTCCCGGGGCTGCTGTTGCTGCTGACGATCATGTCGATAGCCGGCCGCGGCATGCCGCAGATCATCATCGTGCTGGGGGTGTCGGGAGGCATTCCGGCCTCGCGGGTGGTGCGCGGCGCGGTGCTGGGGGTCAAGGAGAACGTCTACTTCCAGGCGGCGCAGGCGATCGGCAGCTCGCGCCGGCGCTCGCTGCTGCGCCACGTGCTGCCCAACATCGCGGCGCCGATCATCATCATCTTCAGCATCAACGTCGGCGGGGTGATCATGTCGGAGGCGGCGCTGAGCTTCCTGGGCTTCGGACTGCCGCCGGACATACCGAGCTGGGGCGGCATGCTGAGCCGCGAGGGTCGGCAGTACATGGAGATGGCGCCGCACCTGGCGCTGTGGCCGGGACTGTGCCTGACCGTGGTGGTGTACAGCCTCAACATGTTCGGCGACGCGGTGCGCGACCTGCTGGACCCCCGCCTGCGCGGCCGCCTCGGCCGCTACGGCGCCGCCCGGAAGTAGCGGCATCAGCTCTCGATTTGATTGCTGTTGATTGTTCCGGCGGCTTTACCGGAACGGACGGTCGGCGTTACTATGTGTTTACACGTTATTAGGACGTATAACAGCCCTAATTGCCAGAAATACGTCTGTACTATGTGACATAGTCGCCACTTTCGTTCTATTGTGGGCGTCCATGAAGCGTGATGCGTACGATGAGTTGCTGACCTGGAGCGACGCGCCGGGGCGCAAGCCGCTGCTGATGCGCGGTGCGCGCCAGACCGGCAAGACCTATCTGCTGCGCGCCTTCGGCCGGGAGCGATACGCGGCCAGTCACTACTTCAACTTCGAGCAGACGCCCGCTCTCGCCAGCCTGTTCGAGCGCGATCTCGATCCCATGCGCATCGTCCGCGACCTGTCGGTGTTCGCGGGAGAACGGATTGTGCCCGGCGGCTCGCTGCTCATCCTCGACGAGATCCAGGCGTGCAACGCGGCGCTGAACTCGCTGAAGTACTTCGCCGAGGACGCCCCGCAGTACCACGTCGCCGCCGCCGGCTCGCTGCTCGGAGTCACCCTCTCGACACCGCATTCGTTCCCGGTGGGCAAGGTGGACTTCGTGGACCTGCATCCGATGACCTTCCTCGAGTTCCTCGACGCCGTCGGCGCGGGGCGCTACCGGAAACTGATCGAGGAACACCCGGTGCCCGCGCCCTTCCCCGAAGCGTTCCACACCGTCCTGGTCGACCTGCTGCGCGCCTACTATTTTGTCGGCGGCATGCCCGAGGCGGTCGCCCGCTACGCCGCCAACCGGGAGGCGGCGGAGGTGCGGACCGTGCAGCAAGCGATCCTCGATGCCTACGTGCTCGACTTCGCCAAGCATGCCCCCGCGCGCGAGGTGGCGCGCATCATCGCGGTCTGGGATTCGCTGCCGGGACACTTGGCGCGCGAGAACAAGAAGTTCATGTTTTCAGCTATCCGTCCGAGCGCGCGGGCGCGCGATTATGAAGATGCCGTCGTGTGGCTGGAGGGCGCCGGGCTGATCCTGCGGGCGTTCGGCGTCGAGACGGCCCGGCTGCCGTTGCGGGGCCACGCGGACCGGAGATCGTTCAAGGTGTACGCGTTGGACGTCGGCCTGCTCGGCGCGCTCGCCGGGGCCGCGCCCGAGCTGCTGGTGCACGGCGACCGCCTGTTCGCCGAGTACCGGGGAGCGCTGGTCGAGAACTACGTTGCGCAGCAACTGGCCGCGGCGGCGGCCGGCGACTTGCACTATTGGCGCAGTTCCGGGGGCAAGGCGGAAGTCGACTTCCTGCTGGAGCGAAGCGGCGAGGTTGTGCCGCTGGAGGTGAAGTCCGGCGTCAACCCGCGCAGCAAGAGCCTGCGGTCGTTCGACTCCCAGTTCGCCCCGCCGCTGCTGGTGCGCAGCACCCTGTTGAACCTGAAGCACGACGCTCGCGTGCTCAACATACCCCTGTACGCCGTGCCCGACGCGCTGCGGTTCGTCGGCGATCTTGACGCTCGCGGCTCACTTGGCTAACGTCGCACCAACTTGGCTGCGCGGCGCCGGCATTGGCCTCAAGGCACTTAACTCGGCGCGCGCGAGGGAGCAATCATGCACGACATAGCGATTCGCAATGGCCGCGTCATTGACGGCAGCGGCCGACCGGAGTTTCAGAGCGACGTCGGTATCGACGGCAGCAAGATCGCGGCCGTCGGCACGGACGTGGGACCGGCGCGGCGCGAGATCGACGCCGCCGGCAAGCTGGTGACGCCGGGCTGGATCGATATGCACACCCACTTCGACGCGCAGGTGTCGTGGGACCCCTACCTCACCCCGTCGTGCTGGAACGGCGTGACCACCATCGTGATGGGCAACTGCGGGGTCGGTTTCGCGCCGGTGCACGTCAAGGACCGCGACTGGCTGATGGACCTGATGGACGCGGTCGAGGACATTCCGGCGATCGCCATGTCGGCCGGGATGGAGTGGGCCTGGGAGACGTTCCCGCAATACCTGGACGCCATCGACCACAAGCCGCGCGTGATGGACGTCCTGACCCAGCTCCCGCACTGCGCGCTGCGCTGCTACGTGATGGGCGAACGCGGCGCCGAGGACATCCAGCCGACCGACGCCGAGCTGGCCGAAATGACCCGCATCGTGCGCCAGGGCATCGAGGCGGGCGCGTTCGGCGTATCGAGCAACCGGCTGCTGGCGCACCGCACCAAGGCGGGCGAGCTGATCCCCGGCACCCTGGCCCGCTACCCCGAGATCGAGGCGATCGCCAAGGGCGCGGAGGAGGCCGGCGGCGGCGTGTTGCAGTTCGTGGGGCCGTTCGAGCGCGAGTGGCTGTACTCGCTGGCGCAGATGGACGGCATCAGCGTGACCTACCTGATGGGCGAAGGCGGGCGCGAGACGCTGGACCCGCTGGAGGAGAAGGCGTACGCCAACGGCTGGCGGGTGTACCCCCAGGTGCGCGGCCGCGGCACCATGATCATCATGAACCTCGAAGCGTCGCTGCATCCGTACATGATCAACTACGCCTACCGTGACTTGGTGGGCTCGTTGCCGATGGCGGAGCGGATTCGCAAGATGCGCGACCCCGAGGTGCGCGCGAAGATCCTGGCCAGCGACTGGGATCTGACCAACGACGTGCGCCTGAAGCCCGGCAACAAGTATGGCGAGGTCGGCCCGGACGACAACACGTTCGTGGACGACACCACGCCGGGCAGCCGGCTGCCCTGGCTGCTGGAGCGGATCACCGGCAGCGCCGAGAAGGTGTACGTGCTCGGCGATCCGCCCAACTACGAGCCGGACGAGTCGGCGAGCGTCGCCGCCTACGCCAGGAAGCACGGCATCTCGGACGCCCAGGCGTTCTACGACCTGCTCACCGCCGACCGCGGCCAGACCATGCTGATCCACTACCTGGAGGGCTACTCGCAGGGCAACCTGGAGTACATGGCCGACATGATGCGCCATCCGATCACCCGCAACGGGCTCAGCGACGCCGGCGCCCACGTCGGCGCCATCTGCGACGCCCACATGCCGAGCTGGAACCTGGCGTTCTGGGGCCGCGACCGCACCCGCGGCGGCAAGGTGCCCCTGGAAACGATCGTGAACAAGCAGACGCGTGGCCCGGCGGAGGTGTACGGACTGCTCGACCGCGGCCTGCTGCAGCCCGGCATGCGCGCCGATGTCAACGTGATCGACTTCGAGCGCCTGTCGTGGCCACCGCCGCACATCGTCTACGACCTGCCGGAGAAGGCCAAGCGGTTCATGCAGCGCACCGTGGGCTACGACCTCACCGTCTGCAACGGCGAGGTGGTGCTGGAGAACGACGAACTGACCGGCGCGCTGCCCGGCCGCCTGGTGCGCCGCCCGCGCGCGTCTTCGTAGCACGCCCGACCGCCGCACGAGGCGCCGCCGGGCTTTGGCAGGCGGCGAATCGGGCATGATGCCCCCATGACGGGACCGCAGGACGGCGGCGGCGGTGCGGCGCTGGCGGGGGTCCGGGTGCTCGATGCCTCGCGCGTGCTGGCCGGCCCCTACTGCACCATGGTGCTGGCCGACATGGGCGCCGACGTGGTCAAGGTGGAGCGCCCGGCGGGCGGCGACGACACGCGCGCCTGGGGGCCGCCCTACCTGGGCGACCCGGCGGACGGGCTCAGCGCCTACTTTCTGGCCGTGAACCGCAGCAAGCGCAGCGTGGCGATCGACCTGCGCAGCGAACGCGGCCGCCGCCTGTTCCTGGACTTGGCGGGCAAGAGCGACGTGGTGGTGGAGAACTTCGCGCCCGGCGTGGCGCAGCGGCTGGGACTGGACCACGCGGCGCTGTGCGCGGCCCGGCCCGACCTCGTGCACTGCTCGATCACGGCGTTCGGGCGCAAGCCGGGGCCGGGTTACGACTTGGTGATCCAGGGGCTGAGCGGGCTGATGTCGCTGACCGGCGAGCCGGAGGGGGCGCCGATGAAGGTGGGCGTGGCGCTTACCGACGTGATCGCCGGCCTGCACGCCGCCAGCGCCATCCTGGCGGCGGTGATCAGCCGGCAGCGCACCGGCGAGGGACAGCACCTGGAGGTCAACCTGATGGGCTCTACGGTGGCCGCGCTGGTCAACGTGGCGCAGGCGTTCCTGCTCAACGCGCGCCCGCCGCGCCGGTTCGGCAACGCCCATCCGCAGATCGTGCCGTACGAGGTGTACGCGGCCGGCGACGGCTACCTGACCATCGGCGCCGGCAACGACAAGCTGTTCACCGGGCTGTGCACGGTGCTCGGTTGCCCCGAACTGCTGCGCGATGCGCGCTTCGCGGACAACTCGGCGCGGGTGGCGAACCGGACCGCCCTGAACGCCGTCCTGACCCCGCTGATCGCGCGGCGCGCGGTGGCGGAGCTGGTCGCCGAGCTGACCGCGGCCGGGGTACCGGCCGGCGCGGTGGCCGACCTGCCGGGGGTGTTCGGCGCGCCGCCGGCCGCGCCGCCCGGGGTCAACCTGCTGGAACTGGCGGCGGCGGACGACAGGCGCTATCTTTCGGTCGGGCCGGTGGTGGAGATGCCGGGGCTGCGCGGCGACCCGTGCGGCGCACCGCTGCTCGGGCAGCACACGCACGAGGTGCTGGCGGAGTTGCTCGGCCTGGCGGCGCCGCACCTGGCCGAGCTGGAGCGAGAGGGGGCAATTGCAAGGCATGAATTCGATGCTTGATATACCGACCTATACCCCGATGCCGGAGGCGGAACGGCAGGCGCTGCTCGCCGACGTCGACGCGTACTGCCGGGAAGTGCGGCCAATCGAGGACCTGTGCTACCTGGAGCACCGCTACAACGAGGCGGTCATCTCGCTGGCCCACAAGCACGACATCCTCGCCATGACGGTGCCGAAGCAGTACGGCGGGCGCGGCGCCGACACCGCCACCTACGCGGCCGCGATCGCGCGCATCGGCCGCGAGGGCACCAGCGTGCGCACCCTGTTCTCGGGGCATTGCTCGATCGGCCAGACCCCGATCGTGGAGTGGGGCACCGAGGATCAGAAGCGGCGCTACCTGCCGGGCACGGTCACCGGCGAGCGCATCCTGGCGTTCGGCCTCACCGAGCCGGAGGCGGGTTCCAACCCGCTGGAGATGCAGAGCACCTACCGGCGCGAGGGCGATCACTACGTGCTCAACGGCGTCAAGTACCTGATCTCCAACGCCACCATCGCTGGCGCCATCATCATGTTCGCCTACCCGGAGGATCCCGGCGACGGCAGGCCGCGCATCAGCGCGTTCATCATGGACACCGACGGCGACGGCATCGAGCGCGAGGCGCTGACCGCCAAGCTCGGCATGCCCACCAGCGACACCGGCATGTTCGAGCTCACCGAGTACCGGGTGCCGGCGGAGAACATGCTCGCCGCCGAGGGCGACGGTTTCGCGGTGGCGATGCAGACGCTGCGCAGCGGCCGCCTGAGTGTGGCGGCGGGGTGCGTAGGGGTGATCGAGGACTGCCTCGACGCCGCCGTCGAATACGCCAAGGAACGCAGCCAGCACGGCAAGGCGATTGCCCGCCACCAACTCGTGCAGGAGCACATCGCGCAGATCGAGGTGGCGCGGCAGACCAGCGCCAGCATCGTGGCCGACGCCGCGCGCTGGAAGGCGGCCAGCGACGACCGCCCCGGCGACGCCGCGCTCGGCGCCCGCGTCGACCAGCTCATCGCGGCAGCCAAGTTCGCGGCCAGCAACGCCGCCTTCGACGCCGCCGACCGGGCGCTGCAGGTGCACGGCGGGCGCGGCTGGTCCGACCTGTACCGGCCGGGCCGCCACCTCAAGGACGTGCGCGTGTGCCGCATCTACGAGGGCACCGACGAAGTCCTCAAGCTCAAGATCGCCGCCGGCGTCCTCGGCCGCGACTACGCCGCGTTCCGCTAGTGAAGACTACGTCCTGCCCGAGCCAATTGAGGTATTGGTGAACATGTCCTTGATCCGCACGATCACGATTGAAGGCTTCAGGAGCATTGCCGAGTTGCCGGGGCTACAACTGCGCTCTCTTAACGTCCTGATCGGCGCCAACGGATCAGGCAAGTCGAACTTCCTCGGCGCGCTCGGGCTCCTCCGCACTGCTGTCTTGAGCATGAATCAGATGTCGGATCACGTTCTACGCGCGGGCGGTGCCGACCGTCTACTCCACTTTGGATCCAAGACGACGCCCACGATGAGGTTCAGAGTGAAATTCACGGACGAACTGACTGACTTCTGTGTCGACATGCGCCATGGGTCTGATGATCGATTGTTTCCTAGGATTTCGGTTGCCGAGACCGAGTTGCCTGCGGACTTCATGGAGCATCTTGTGCCACGGCCTGGAGTCGCTCCTCTTCTTGAGTTTCTTCGTTACCGGATCGAGCACTGGCGTCTCTACCACTTTCACGACACCAGCTCCTCCTCCCCAATAAAAAAAACAGCCGACTTACACGACAACCGCCGGTTGCGACCCGATGGGTCCAACCTTGCGGCATTCCTATATTTGCTGCGCAAGAAACACGAGGGAGCTTACACGCAGATTCGCAACACGATCCGACTGACCGCCCCTTTCTTCGAAGACTTCTCCATGGAGCCGTTGGAGCTGAACGAAGACAAGATCCGGCTTGAGTGGCGGCACGTCGGGTCGGACGCTTACTTCGACGCGTCGTCCCTGTCCGATGGTTCGCTCCGATTCATTACCCTTGCCACGCTTCTGCTCCAGCCGGCGTCGCTCCGCCCGCCGGTCGTGCTCCTTGACGAGCCGGAGCTTGGTCTGCATCCCTTCGCTATCACCCTGCTGGCCTCCATGCTCAAGTACGCGGCTGTGGAGTCTCAGATCATCGTCGCAACGCAGTCGCCGGTGCTGCTGGATCATTTCGATCCGGAAGATGTGATAGTGGCTGACCGCGTGAACGGAGCGACGAAGCTCAACCGGCTGGATGATGACAAGCTCCGATCGTGGCTTGAAGACTACAGCCTGGGGGAACTTTGGGAAAAGAACGAATTCGGCGGGCGGCCTGTCCCGGAGCGGACGGATCGGAGATTTTCGGAGTGATGCGCCTGGGTGTTCATGTGGAAGGTCAAACAGAAGAGCTATTTGTCAACGAACTGCTCGCCTCTCACCTCTACGGACAAGGCTTCTCGCAAGTGTGGGCCCGCCTGTACGGAAAGGCTCGGAGACGCGGCAGAGGCACGGCTTGGCCGGCGGTCTGTCGTGAAATCGTGCGGCACTTGAAGGAAGACAAGACGATCATCGCCACCACCATGGCGGACTACTATGGTATGCCACAAAGCGGTTCCAGGGCGTGGCCGGGGCGCGCTACGGCAGCCAATCTCCCGTATCCACAGAGAGCGAAGGCTGTCGAAGACGCGCTCGCCGCTGACATCCATCTTGCCATGGGATCCAGGTTTGACGAACGTCGGTTCATTCCGTTCGTGATGATGCACGAGTTCGAGGCCCTGCTGTTCAGCGATTGCGAGCGGTTCGCCATAGGGATTGATCGGCCCGAATTGGCGAGCTCCTTTCAGGAGATCCGGGCTGCTTTTCCAACCCCTGAAGCGATCGACGATTCACCCGTTACCGCCCCCTCCAAGCGAATCGAGGCGCTCGTCCCTGGCTATGAGAAGCCGCGGTTGGGTGCTCTCGCCGCACGCGCGATTGGCTTGGAGACCATGCGCGCCGAGTGTCCCCACTTCGATTGCTGGGTCTCGCGGCTTGAGAGACGAACCGCCTGACCCACTTGATTGATCGCGACGCCGGCGCGCAGATTGGGCGCGCACCAAGCCGAGAAGTTCCCACACTTCGGCCGTCGACGAACAGGTTGGTCTTCTGCCCGCGGTCCGGCGGGTCTAAACCGGCGTGGCGGCGTTGGCGCCTAGCCGCCCGCCGCCGCCCCTGAGCCGCGGGTCGAGCAGGTCGCGCATGGCATCACCGAACATGTTCAGACTGTACACCACGAGGGTCAGGCAGAGACCCGGCCACAGGGCGAGCCATGGCGCCTGCTCCATGTACCGCCGGCCTTCCCAACTGAGCAGAGTACCCCAACTGGGAAACTCGGGAGGCAGGCCGAATCCGAGGAAGCTCAGCGAAGCTTCACTCATGATCGCCCCGCCGATGTTGATGCTGAAGATGATGATCAGCGGCGCCCCGATATTGGGCAGAACGTGGCGCGCAAATGCTCTCCATTTTGCCGAGCCAATCGACGCCGCCGCCTGAAAATAGTCATTCTCCTTTACGGTGATGACGGCGCCTCTGACTACTCTCGAGCCACCGATGCCTCCTGATATTCCCAGGACCAGGATCATCTGGGGAACACCCTGCCCCAATATGGACATGATGGTCAGCAGCAGGAGCAGGCCCGGAAAAGCCATCCAGGCATCGACGAATCTCTGCACACCCAGGTCCAGCTTACCACCGAGGAATCCGGAAATGCCGCCGACGAGGACCGCGACGACGACATTGAGCGTGGTCGCGGACAGCCCGACGAGCATCGAAAGACGGGCCCCGTAGATGAGGCGGCTCAGGTAGTCTCGCCCCAACTGGTCGGTACCCAGCAGATACCGGGCCGATGCGCCCTGCAGCCTGTCTGCCAGGTGTATTTCCGTATAGCCATAGGGGGCCAGAACATCGGCGAAGACAGCCACCACAATCAGCAGCAATACGATAATCCCGCACGCACTGCCGAGCGGCTTCTCGGTCCACAGCCTGATGAAGAAATCGCCCAGACCGGTATGTCTCCTCGGCGCGCGTGCCGTTGTCCGCGTACCGGAAGCGTTACTCATGATCGCTCCTTGTCTCTCATTGATAGCGGACTCTTGGATCCAGGAACGGGTAGATCAGGTCGATCAGGAGATTGAACAGCACCACCGCGGTACCGAACAACAGGTTTACCCCGGAGACCACCGGGTAGTCTCTCTGCTCGAGTGCAAGCACCATGAGACGACCGAGCCCCGGCAGGTTGAATATGTTCTCCATGATCACGGCGCCACCCACCAGGATCGGCAACTGCAGACCGATCAGCGTGACAACCGGGATGAGGGCGTTCTTGATGGCGTGCCGCATGACGACGACCCGCTCCCTCAGTCCCTTGGACCAGGCCGTCCGTATGTAGTCCTGCCGCAGCACCTCCAGCATCATGGTGCGCGTCATCCGCATGGTGGCTGCCGCCGAGGCAGTCCCCAGAATCAGGCTGGGAATGACAAGCACCCCCAGGTTCTCCAGCGGGTCTTCGGCGAACGGAACCCACAGCACCGGTGGCGACCAGCCCCACCAGAGTGCCGGGAACAGCATGACCATGAGTCCGAGCCAGAAGTTCGGCGTAGCCAGGCCGACGATGGCGATGGAGCGCCCCAGGTAGTCGGCAGCGGTATCCTGGCGAATCGCCGAGTAGATGCCGACGGGGAGGGCGATCAACAGCCCGATTACGATTGCCATGACGCCAAGCTGCATGGTCAACGGCAATCTGCCGAGCAACTTCTCCTCTACCGGCCAACCGTACATCAGTGATTCGCCCAGCGTGCCGTGCAGGAAAACACCCCCTATCCAGCGTCCGTACTGCACGTACACCGGCACGTCCAGTCCCAGCCGGCGCTCGAACGCTGCACGGTCGATACCCACACTCATGTATTGCAGGTCACCAAACATCGCATCTATTACATCGCCCGGGATGAAGCGGACCGAGAGAAACACCAGGATGCTCAATATGAGCAGCGTGGGGATGACCAGCAGCAGCCGCCGGATGATGTAGGCTCTCATATCCTCGTACTAAATGGGAGCCGGAAAGCGCAACGCTCCCGCCCCTTCCGTGGGTCTCGTGGGATTCGTGGACCCCGCCCAAAAAGGGCGGAGTCCACTGCGGATCGTCTACGACGAGTTCCTCACGAGCCCATTTCCGCCTTCAGATCCTGGTCGATCCAGAGGCGGGAAAGTATGATCGCGCGGTCCATTTCCCCCAGCTCGACTTCACCGCTGTAACCCACCAGCCAGGGTTGGGTGACGATGAAACTTGGAACTCTCGGTCCCGCTATGGTCCAGTGCTGCTCCGCTATGCGCATAACTGCTTCCCGCACCAGCCTCTGCTGCTCCTCGGTTGCAGTAGCGGCTCGGAAGGCGTCCATTGTGGCGTCAAAAACCGGGTCGTTGACGTTGGATGGGTTCCATCCATTGGTCGAGTAAAAAACGTCTATTGCGGTTATGTAGTCGGCGTTGTGTACGGCAAGAAACAGACCTTCCCCCAGATGGTCATTAATATAAGACCGCCACTGCGCCACCGGAAGTTTCTCCACCTCGATATCAATACCAATGGCACGCAAGTACTCCATGACTATCTGGAAATAGTCCAAATCGAAGTCGCCGCGATCCAAGTGACCGTAGACTGTTTCGAATCGAATGCCGTCGGCGCCGCGCGGATATCCAGCCTCGTCAAGCAAAGCTTCTGCCCGTTCCGGGTCATAGGTATAGTATCCCTTGAGATCGTCGGGCCACTCTTCAAATGGAGTGACATACCCGACCATGGCGTCCCCTAGAGCCGCTGCAGCGGCCGGATTTGCCCAACCCTGGTGATAGGTCCGGTTAATCGTCTCAAGGTCGATTGCCATCTGTATTGCGCGGCGTACCCTGATGTCGTTCCAGGGCGATATCTGCGTGTTGAAGGCCATAGCCGTCTCCGCACGGTATGAGTATGGCCACAGGTTCAGGTCCGGGTTGGTCTCCTGCAGGCTCGTTGCCGCATCGATTGAAGTAATCTGCGTGTCGCCGCCGTAACCGATGTAATCAGCCTTTCCCGTTCTCATCATCGCCAGAATGGTGGCTTGTTCCTTCGATATCAGGCGTTGTATCTCGTCAACATAGGGCAGCCGGTTGTCCGGGTACTTTTCGTCATAGCCCCAGTAGTCGGGATTCTTGACGTAGGTCCAGGAGGTGCCCTCGACGTGGTCAGTCAGCATGAAGGGTCCGGTGCCGACCACGTTCCGCCAATCATTATAGTCGCCGTATTGCTCGATTACCTCGCGCGGCAGTATGGCGGTGTTATCTCCACGGAGGATCCGATTCAGCGCCCAGGGGGCTGGCAGGTCCAGCTCGAAAACAACCGTATACTGGTCGGTTGCGGTTACCGACTTGGTTCTGAATTGGGGCAGAGCCCAGACCGTTGGGGCGGGTTCGGTGAAGCCGCTGCCCAGTCCCAGCAGGCGATGAAAGCTCCATTCGACGTCCGCGGCGGTCAGCTCCCGACCGTTCATCGGTGGCTTGTCATGCCAGTGCACGCCCTGCCGGATTTTGAAGATAATGGTGTCCAGGTCGGGTTGCTCCCAGCTTTCCGCCAGCCGCCCGGTCAAGGCAAAGTCAGGGATGTGCTGTGTGTTATAGGGCCATACGTCCCGATCTATTGCCCAGTTCGCAATACCCAGCTTCTCCATGAAGAGCTGGACGTTCTTTGGCCCAGCCCCACTCACGTAGTAGTCGGTGACCGTACCCGCGGACCCGTTGTCGACGAAGGTGATCGTCCCGCCGTACTGTGGCGCCACCACCACCTTGCCGGTGGTGGGGTCGGTCACATACTCCTTGTCGGCGGCCGCTGCCGGTGCCTCTTCCGCGCCAGTGGCCCACAGGCCGGTTGCGGTCAGGACCACGACCAGCGCAACCGCGAAGACCCTGGTGATTTGTGCAATATTCATACGCTGCTCCGTATGTAGATCTCTTGGAGTATTGCGGAGCGACTTACCGCTACCCTGGCTACTCTCGCACCCGCAACGCGGGCCGCCAGTCTGAGTCAAGTCTCTGCAAGCGCGCGGCGTGTGACTCACCGGGTTCACCCGGGCTCACGCCGCGCGCGCGTGCGGTTCTTTGAGTACCACCTTGCACCGCCGTTTTCCGTAGCCGGCGCCACCGACAGGTACGGCGGTGGTGAAGGCGACGGCGTGCTCGGGGTCGCGTACGCGGCGATCAGCGGGAGCGGTTAATGGATTGTCGTATAAAAAGTTGCCGGGGGGGGGGGGGAATGGGGGGGGGCCGCGGGGGGGGGGGAAGGCTTTGGTCGAGGGGGGGGGGCTTGGGGAAAGATTTCATGATCACTTTAATATAAATTGCCCGCCCCCCAGTGAAATTATAAGGTTGTTA
>JAPPGB010000063.1 GCA_028821475.1 Spirochaetaceae bacterium | reverse complement strand
TCTCCAATCCCCCGGCGTTGCCGGACATGGGAACAAGCCACCGGCGAGCCGCCGCCACGCCAGAGGTCGGCGTGCGCCTGCGACCGTCCGGTCCGCGTACGAGGGGGTGTCCGTGAAGAGGTAACCCATACCGCGGCCCGCGGCCCGCGATCCGCGCCGTGGTCCACTTGAAGCTGCCGCCCTCATCGGAATCGCCTGCGCCCGCGCACGGCGCAGACCGGCACACACGCCGCGAGAACAGGCGAGGGAGCGGCACTGAAATGTGTGTTCTCGAAAACCACAGGAGACCAATTCATGAATCTTGTCACATTTAGAACGTGGCTCGCCATGCTGGCGAGTCTGGCCCTTGCCACCACCGGCCTCTGGGCCGCTGGCGACAGCGACGCCGACGACTCGGCGGCCGCCGCCGAGAAGGAGATGGTGCTCGATCCGACGACCGGCAAGATGGTGACCGCGCCGGAGTACGGCGGGACACTGACCTTCGCCGTCAAGCTGGAGCCGCCGAGCGCTGACCCCATGTTCGGCAGTGGGGCGGCGCGGGGGCCCGATGGCGTTACCGAGAAGCTGGGCATGGTCAACTGGGGAATCGACAGGAGCGTGAATGACCTCACCAGTGCGTTCTTCTACTTGCCTCTGTCTATCCTGACAGGACGCCTGGCGGAAAGCTGGGAAACGCCGGACGCCACCACGATGGTCTTCAACATCCGCCAGGGTGTTCGTTGGCACGATAAGGAACCGATGAACGGTCGCGAGTTCACTGCCCAAGATGTCGAGTATAACTTCCACCGTATGACAGGAAGTGGCAGCGGCTTCAGCGAACCCCCTGGAGGCTTCGCTGGCGAGATCGCCACTGCCATTCCATTCGAATCGATCACGGCCACCGACAAGCACACTGTTGTGATGAAGCTGGAACGACCAACCGTCGGGGCGCTATCGACGATCCTCACCAACTATGCGGTCTTTATCATGCCCCCCGAGGTAATCAGACAACACGGCGACGTGAAGGACTGGAGGAACCTGGTCGGCACCGGGCCCTTTATGATGACGGACTGGGTGGACGGCAGCTCGCAGACCTGGATCAGGAATCCGGACTACTGGGGCTTCGACGAAAAATACCCACAGAATCGGCTCCCCTATTTCGACGGGTTGAATGGTCTGATCATGAAAGAAGACGCCACTATTCTGGCGGCGCTGCGCTCCGGTCAGTTGGATTACGTCGGTCTGACTGGCGCCGCCGAAATGATCTATACCGCCCAGAAAGAGAATCTCGAGGGGACCAATCCCGACATGGCATTCTACCCGTATGGGGCTCGCTCGGAAAATGCTTTCGCTTTCAACATGGGCGCGGACAACCCGCTTACCAAAGACGTCAGGGTGCGCCAGGCGATGCAGATGGCACTCGACCTCGAGACGATGAACGATACCTACTTCAAGGGAGTATCCAAGTGGGTGCCCATGGGCTTGGTGGGCCCTGCCGTCGGCGGGACGCCCTTTGAAGAGTGGCCCGAAGAGGTCAGGAAAACCTTTATGTATGACCCGGAAGGGGCCGAAGCGTTGCTCGACGCGGCTGGATATCCGCGCGGCGGCGACGGCATGAGATTCGAGGTCGCGCTGGAACACTACGAGATGTTCGACGTCGACTATACGCAATTGGCTGCCGCCTACTGGAAGGAGATCGGCGTTGACGTGCAGATTACTGTAGCGGAACGAAGTGCACACATGGCTCACATACGCGAACATTCGTACGGAGACATGGCCTCCTGGATTGCTGGCGTCGAGTATCTTTCTCCCGCCATCCCGGTAGCCTGGGGTTACTCGGAGTCAGCATGGAACCCTCCGAACCTCGACGACCCGGAATACGACCGCCTGTATGAAGCCGCCCGCGACGCTGCAACCGAGGAGGAGCAGCTGCGGTGGGCTAATCTGGCGGACATGTACATGATAGAGAACCACGTGTATGTGTGGGGTCCCACAGACCCCAAGTTCAACGCGGTCCAGCCCTGGCTCAAGGGGTATAACGGTGAATCGATGTTGGGAGGCGATGACCGGGTGGCCCTGTTCTCCCGCCTCTGGTTTGACAACGATCTGATGAAAGAAATGGGTCAGTAGGGGCCTCGCCCTTGTAGCTGCCCCAGGGAGAGCGGAGAGGCTCACGCTCGAGCCGCTTCCGAGCGCCGCTTCTCGGCTCTCCCACCCATTTCGGCCTCCGACTGCCCATGAGAGCCTATGTTATTCGGCGTTTGCTGCTCGTCATCCCTACGCTCTTCATATTGAGCGTTCTGGTCTTCCTCTCGGCCCGCTTCATCCCTGGCGACATAGTCGACACCATGGTGGCGTCAGACCAGAACCCGGCGGCTGGGGTAGACCGTGAGGCGCTTCTGCGTGCGTTGGGATTGGACGTGCCGGTCCACGTGCAGTATGGCCGCTGGTTGCAGGGCATTATCCTGCGCGGCACCCTCGGCGACTCACTGCTCGGGAAATGGTCGGTCGAGGAAAAGATCGTGGGCAGGCTCCCGGTCACGCTGGAGCTCGGCTTCCTGGCGCTCGTGATCGGGCTGGTGCTGGGCGTGCCGATCGGCATCTGGTCGGCGATTCGCCAGGATACCACCGTTGACTACGCGGGCCGTTCGGTCGCCATCCTCGGCTTGGCCACGCCCAACTTCTGGCTCGGCATCATGGTTATGACCTATCCGGTGATCTGGTGGGGCTGGTCGCCGCCGATGCAACTGATAGCGTTCGCCGATGACCCGCTCGGGAATCTCGAGATGTTCCTCATTCCCAGCCTGATCCTGGGGACGGCCCTTTCGGCAGCCACCATGCGGATGACGCGCACCATGATGCTCGAGGTGCTCCGCCAGGACTATATCCGGACGGCCTGGTCCAAGGGACTGAGGGAGCGGGTCGTCGTCGTACGGCACGCCATCAAGAACGCCCTCATCCCGGTAGTGACCCTGATTGGCCTGCAGTTGCCGATCCTGGTAGGTGGCGCCGTCATCATGGAGAACATCTTCAACCTGCCGGGCCTCGGCCGCCTGATGCTGACCGCGCTCACCGACCGCGACTACCCGGTCATCTCGGGCATCAACCTGTTCTTCGCGACGGTGGTGGTGGCGATCAATCTCGTCATCGACTTGGTCTACGGCTACCTGGACCCCCGGGTCCGGTACACGTAGCCGGGCAGAGGAAACAGCGCATGGGTGACGGACTGGCTCGCTTCCTGGTCCGGCTGTGGCGCGAGAAGCCGCTCGGCGCCGCCGGCGGAGTGGTCGTACTGGCCTTGATCCTGGTCGCGATCTTCGCCGACCTGCTGGCCCCCTACCCGTTCGATGCAGTGAACCTGAGAGTACTGCTCACCCCGCCGTCAGCCGAACACCTGATGGGAACCGACCAGTTGGGGCGCGACTACTTGAGCCGCAACATCCACGGGGCTCGTATCTCCATGTTCGTGGGCCTGCTGGCGACCAGCCTCAACGTCCTCGTCGCGGTGCTGATCGGCGGCACGGCCGGGTTCTTCGGAGGCAAGCTGGACCTGATGGTGCAGCGCTTCGTCGATGCCTGGATGGCGTTTCCGGGGCTGCTGCTGTTGCTTACGATCATGTCGCTGGTGGGGCAGGGCCTGCTGCAACTGATCCTGGTGCTGGGCATCTCGGGCGGCGTGGTGGCCTCGCGGCTGGTCAGAGGCGCGGTGATCGCGGTCAAGGAGCACGACTACCTGCAGGCGGCCACGGCCACCGGCAGCACCCGGATGGCAGCGCTGGTGCGCCACGTGCTGCCCAACGTGGCGGCGCCGATCATCGTCGTGTTCAGCATCAACATCGGTGCGGTTATCATCAGCGAGGCCAGCTTGAGCTTCCTCGGATTCGGTCTGCCGGTTGAGATTCCGAGCTGGGGGACGCTGCTGAGCCGGGACGGGCGCAAGTACATGGAGCAGGCGCCGTGGCTGGCGCTGTGGCCCGGCCTGTGCCTGACGCTCACCGTCTACAGCCTCAACATGTTCGGCGACGCCGTCCGCGACCTGCTCGACCCGCGCCTCCGCGGCGGCGGCGGCCGTCTCGGAACCCACCGCGGCCGGGCGCCGCAAACCCGGTCCGGGCGCCGCCAGTCGCTCCCGAGCCCAGGTGGCCGGTCCAGACGCTGACCGGGAGTCGACCGAGGGCTCAAGGCGTTCGGCGCCCCGGGCGCGCGACTGCCATCGAGTACGGCGCCCCTGGGTCGCCACGCACGTGGCTGGCAGTACTGGCAAAGGCTGGCAAAACGAATGATGGACGGCGCCGCCGATTCCAGGTACGGTAGGAGGCGAGTAGCCTGAGTCATGGCAGTGCTGTCGGTGCCACGTCCGTTGCAGGAGCGCCTGGGAGAAGCAGCGACCGAGTCGTTGGTCGAGATGCTGCGCCAGATCGAATCGGATCAGGAAGAGCGGCGCGAAGTGCAGAAGGAGCAACTGCTCCAGGTCCTGGAGGAGCGGTTTCTGCGTCACGTAGCGGAGTCGGAACAGCGGACGAACGCAGAGATCGCCGCGGTGCGGGTGGATCTTGGCAAGGAGATCACCGATGTCCGCAAGGAGATCGCCGATGTCCGCAAGGAGAT
>JAPPGB010000062.1 GCA_028821475.1 Spirochaetaceae bacterium | reverse complement strand
ACACACCGTTCCGGATGTGTCCAGTCCCTCTCACACCCGTAGACCGAATGCTTACGTCTACGAGGGGGAGGCGTACTGGTTGCGTCAACTGGTGGCAGCGCTGAGTGCTATGGTCACGCATCGTCCGCACAAGTCCGAAACCTGAATAATCACTATGCACCGCCCGCCGCAGCCAGTCAACCGCGCGTTGTCGATCTGCGCGATGGGGGACGGGCACGTATCGGGATCCGGACACCGGGCGCTGCTGCGGCGCGCAGCACCTGCTACAGATCGACCCGTATAGTAACACAGTTACGTACGTACCCGCACTCATCAGCCGGTCAAGGCGTTGACTGTTCCTATACCGAGGGGCGTATAATCACACTGAGAAAATGGCGATTGCCACCGGTGTCGCATCCCTTCAAGCAAGGTGCTCTGGTCGTCCTGATGAACTACAATGACCATGCGCCGCCACACGTACACGTCAGGTATCAAGGCGATGTCCGCAGCCATCGACTCGAGATCAGAACCAGAGAGTGGCTTCGGCCCGGCGTCGCATTACCACCCCGTCTGCGAAGAATGATCGAATCATGGGTAGAAGCACACGAGGAAGAGCTGCTGGAGCAGTGGGATCGATCCCGGCGGGGGCAGCCGGTTTCCGTAGTGGGATGAATACCATGAGATGGAACGAGTGGCGAGCCGCTGCCGATGACCCGAGCAAGTGGACGAACCGATGGGAGCGAGGCTTGCTGCAGGTTGAGCACGTGACCGACTACGTGTTGCGACTATGGTTCGAGGAGGAATTGGACGTTTCCATCTACGAGTTGGACTTTCGGCCGCTCCTGATCGAGGAGAATCCCGGCGTCGTGTTTCAATCGCTGAGGGACAAGAAACGATTCCGTATGGTTCGAGCCGACTACGCCTTGGTCTGGCCCAATCCTGAGACCGGCGAACAGGATGAGCAAGCGATCGATCTGGCCCCCGAGTGTGTTCGCTTCTTCTGCGAGCGATACGGTAAGCTGCGGTCGCACGGCGCGGCGGCGCGGTCCCCGTAGACCCAAGACGCAATGACTGTCTCCGTGGTCAGCCCCGTGTCTGCGATCGTTCATGAACCTGCCAGAATTTCCGGAAACCCGCTACTCCCGGTCGGCGCCGCTGTTCGAGGAGCGAATCAAGGAGTTGCCCGACGTTCGCGAGTTTGCGGAGTCGGCACAGGAGGCCTACGCTCTGGCCATCGACACTATCGAAACCGCCGCCGCGATGTTTGCCGAAACCGGTCGCCCCTTTCCGCCTCCCGTCCGCCCGCAGGATCAGTACAGCGGTCGCGTGACGCTGCGTCTTCCGAAGAGCTTGCATCGGGAGCTGGCGAGCGCCGCCGAAGAGGAAGGCGTGAGCCTCAACCAACACCTCGTAACGGCCCTGGTCAGCCACGCGCGGGGTCTGCCGGCGCAAGCTCCGGACCGTCGCACCAGGATCTGAATCCTCGACGGACAACGGCACGGCGTCCGTGGTACGGTGACTGCGCCCAGAGATGAATGGTTCGTCCCTCATCGACGCGGATGTGCACGTCGAGGTCCCGTACCTGGAAGCGCTCCATCCCTACCTGTCCGACCACTGGATCGAGCACTTCACGCAGTCGCTCGACCGCGGCGCCAGCCCGCCCGCGCCGCCGGCGCACGGCGCGCCCAAGCTGACGCGCCACACCTGGCACGCACCGCCGTACTATCCGCCCAACTCGCCGGTCGCCGACCGTGCCGGTGGCGCGCGGGCCGGCAACGGCGGCGGCCTGGAGCGGCTGCGGCGCGAGGTGCTGGGCGCGGACAGCGTGGAAGCGGCCGTGACGAGCTGCCTCTACCCGGTGGACCGCCTCGGCAACCCGGACGCCGCCGCCGCCCTGGCGCGGGCGGTCAACGACTGGCAGATCGAGCACTGGCTGGAGCCCGAACCGCGCCTGCGCGGCTCCATCGTGGTGCCGATCCAGCTCCCCGCCCTGGCGGTGGCGGAGATCGAGCGGGTCGGCGGCCATCCCGGCTTCGTGCAGGTGCTGCTGCCGGTACGCACCGAGCATCCCCTCGGCAACCGCCTCTACCACCCGCTGTGGGCGGCGATCGAGCGCCACGGCCTGGTGGCGGGCGTGCACTTCGGCGGCCAGCCCAACACGCCGCCGACGCCGACCGGCTGGCCTTCCTACTTCATCGAGACCTACGCCGCGATGGCGCAGGTGTTCGCCACGCAGCTCACCAGCATCATCGTGGAGGGCGTGTTCGACGCCTGCCCCGGCCTGCGGGTGGCGTTCCTGGAGTCCGGCTTCACCTGGCTGCCGGCGCACCTGTGGCGCATGGACAAGGAGTGGAAGAACCTCCGCCGGCTGGTGCCGTGGGTGCGGCGGCCGCCGTCCGACTACGTGCGCGAGCACGTCCGGGTCGGCATTCAGCCGCTCGACGCGCCGCCCACCGCGGCCCAGATGCTGCAGGTCATCGACCAGCTCGGCTCGGAGAATCTCTTGATGTACGCCAGCGACTTTCCGCACGTACACCTGTTCGACGCCGGCGGCAAGCTGCTCGACCTGTTGCCGCGGCCGGTGCAGAATAAGGTGCGAAGCGAGACCGCCCGCCGTCTCTATCGTCTGGACGGCGGCCAAGGAGCGCAGGAACATGGCTGACACGTTGACCGCGGACACCGAAACGGGGCCGCCGCCCACGCCGAGCGGGGCGCAGGCGTTCATCGACTGCGATCTGCACAACGAGCTGGACTCGATCCGGGATCTCTACCCCTACCTGTCGAGGCACTGGCGCGACCACATCGACACTTACGGCACGGGCGGTCCCAACGCCGGCTGGTATCCCCGCTTCCTCGACCACCGGGAGGAGAGCCGGCCGCCTTCCGGGCGCACCGCCGGGTCAGACGTCGCGTTCACGCGCACCGACTTCATCGAGCCGCACCACGTCGCCTACGGCATCCTGAACCCGCTCGGGCCGGCCGCGGGGCAGCTCAATCACGAGCTGGGCGCCGCGCTGGCCACGGCGACCAACGACTGGCAGGTGGCGGAGTGGCTCGATCCGGAACCGCGGCTGCGGGCGTCGATCGCGGTGGCGTCGGAGGACCCGGTCGGCGCGGCCGCGGAGATCCGCCGCCGCGCCGCCGACAGGCGGTTCGTGCAGGTGCTGTTCAAGGGCCGCGGCCAGGAGCCGATGGGGCGCCGCAAGTACTGGCCGATCTACGAGGCGTGCGCCGAGCACGGCATCCACGTCGCCTCGCACGCGTTCGGCCAGTACGGTTTTCCGATCACCGGCGCCGGGCACGCCTCCTACTACATCGAAGACCACACCAGCCCGTCGCAGGCGGTGCAGGCCCACATCACCAGCCTGGTGATGGAAGGCGTGTTCGACCGCTTCGGCATCAAGTTCGTGTCGGTCGAGAACGCGTTCGGCTGGGTGCCGTCGCTGATGTGGCGGCTCGATGCCGCCTGGAAGCTGCTCGGCGGCGAGATTCCGCACCTGCAGCGGCCGCCGTCGGAGGTGATCGCCGAGCACGTGTACGTGGCCACCCAGCCGGTCGAGGAGCCGCCGCGCCTGAGCGACTACGCCGCGCTGATGGAGCAGTTCGGGCCGATGACCGACAACCTCCTGCTGGCCAGCGACTACCCGCACTGGGACGCCGACGACCCCGGCGTCACCCTGCCGCACGTCCTGCCCGAGGAGCTCAAGCACAGGATCCGATTCGCCAACGCCGCCCGCCTGTACGGGCTGCAGTAGCCACCCGGCTAACGGCACGTCCCTGCCGCGCGACACGGCGAGCAACCCCGCGGGCGCCGGTCGGCAGGTCCCAGAACCGTCCGACGGCACGCCGCGCCACGGAACCGCGGACGTGCTGAGCGGCGCGGCACGGCGGTTCGTCGCATCGATGCGCGTCGCCCGCCTCGCGACGGCGGACGCGAATGGCGCTCCGCACGTGGTACCGGTGTGCTACGCCCTGCTCGGCGACAGCCTGTACGTGACCATCGACGAGAAGCCGAAGCGCTCCGACGGACGCACGCTGCGCCGGCTACGCAACATCGCCCTGAACCCGCACGTTGCCGTGGTCGTGGACCGCTACGACGAAGACTGGTCCCGGCTCGCCTGGGTGATGCTGCGCGGCCACGCCGACATCCTCGACCGCGGCGACGAGCACGACCGCGCGCAGGCGGCGTTGCGTGAGCGCTACCCTCAGTACCGCGCGATGGCGATCGAACCGCTGCCGGTCATCGCCGTGCGGATCACGCGGGTGAACGCGTGGGGCGCCCTCCGGTAGCTCGCTCGGTGTCAGATCACGTCGCTGACTCTGCGGATCGGCGAATGCGGCCCTTCCGACCGCCTACGCGCCGTAGGCGCCGAGCCGGCCGTTGCCGCCGGTGGATCGCTACCCGTGGCATCATAGCTCGGCATCCGGTGGTACCCCGATGACCTGTTTCACGAAGTCATGGGCAGTCATGGGCTTGTTCCGGATGTACAAGTCGTGGGCTGTACGTATAGGCTAGCGGTGTCGGCTCGATTTCGGGAATCACTACATATACTTTCGTCTGTTCGGGTAGCGCCACCTTGTCGCGAAGCCTGATCCGGCCGTTTTCGAAGACGCCTTCAACGGTCAACATTGCCATGTTCCACCTCTAATGGTTTCAGTGACAGACCAATCGTCCGACAGCATACACCATCCGTTCGCGTCCGGGAACCGGCCGGGAGAGTCGCGGGATCTGGAACGCTCGGTTTGCATGCCCGCGCGAGATGAGCTACGCTGGCGGTATGGCCAGCACCAAAGCACCACCAACCGAGCGGTCCGAAGCAGCGCAACCCGGGCGCGCCGAGCCCGCCCAGACGTCGGCGTTCCCGGGCTGCAAGCCCGTCCGCCTGCCGCGCACCGAGATCGACCGCTTCGAGGGACGGCTGGAGTATTGGGATGCGGCTACCGAGACCGCGTGGATCTGCGATCCCGCTACTCCCTACCACGAGCGCCCGTCGCGCCTGGTGACGCGCTTGGCGGAGCGGATCGCCGAAGTGCGCGGTTCGCCGATCGAATCGTACGGCTCGATGGACCTGCTGCTGCGCGACCCCGACGGCGAGCCGCGGCGCATCATGCAGGCCGACGAGTCGGTGTACCTGCATCCGGCGCGGGCCAGGCCGGGTCCGGCGGCCATGGTGGTGGGCGAGGACGACTATCCCGACGTGGTGCTGGAGGTGGATCACACCACCGACGTCCACCGCGGCAAGCTCGCGCTGTACGAGTCGTGGGGATTCCCGGAGGTGTGGGTGGAGGTGCCGGACGCGCCGTCGCCGAGCCGGCCGCACCGGCGCCGTCCGGGGCTGGCGATTCACCTGTTGGAGCACGGCCGGTTCCGGGTCGCGGCCGAGAGCCGGGCGTTTCCCGGCTGGCGGGCGGACGAGATTCACGTGGCGTTGAACGAGCCGGAGCCGTCCGCGCGCACCAGCGCGGTGGTGGAGCGGGTCGGAGCGGCGCTCGGCGCGCGCGAAGGCACCGGCCCGGACGACGACCCGCTGCTGCGCTCGCAACGGCGCCAGGGGTACGAACGCGGCCGTGCAGAAGGCCACATGGCAGGTCGCGCGGAGGGTCGCGCCGAAGGTCGTGCGGAAGCCCGTGCGCGGATGGTCCGTCAGATCCTGCGGTCACGCGGCGTTGCAGTGTCGGCGAGGTTCTCCGCCGCCGCGGACGCGCTCGCCGCGGCGTCCGAGGAGGCGCTGCTGGCGGCGGCGCTTGGCTGCGCCGATGAGGCGGAGTTCCTGGCCGCGCTCCGGCGCTCGCGCGACCCGGGCGGCTGACTTGCTATGGGGCGGGGTGCGCGTCGAGGCGGCCGGCGGCGCCTCTGAGCCGCGGGTCGAGCAGGTCTCGCACCGCGTCACCGAACATGTTGAGGGAGTAGACGACGATGGTCAGGCAGAGCCCCGGCCACAGCGCCAGCCAGGGCGCCTGCTCCATGTAGTGACGCCCTTCCCGGCTCAGCATCCCGCCCCAACTGGGAATCTGGGGAGGCAGACCGAATCCGAGAAAGCTCAAGCTGGCTTCACTGATGATCACGCCGCCGATGTTGATGCTGAAGATGATGATCAGGGGCGCCATGATATTGGGCAGTACATGGCGGATCAGGGTTCCGGTCCTGCGCGTCCCCACGACCCTGGTGGCCAGAAAGTAGTCGTTCTCCTTGACGCCGATTACCGCGGCTCGGGCTACTCTCGAGCTGCCGATGCCGCCCGTTATCCCCAGGACCAGGATGATCTGGGTCAGGCCCTGGCCCGCTATGGACATGATCGTCAACAACAGCAGCAGACCCGGAAAAGCCATCCAGGCATCCACGAAGCGCTGCATGACCAGGTCCGGTTTGCCGCCAAGAAATCCTGAAACTCCGCCGATCAGCACGGCCACCAGCACGTTCAGCGTGGTCGCGGCCAGGCCGACCAGCAACGAAATACGGGCCCCGTAGAGCAGCCGGCTCAGGAAGTCTCGCCCGATGTAATCGGTACCCAGGAGATAGCGGGCAGATGAGCCCTGCAGCCGGTCCGCCGGGTGCACCTCGGCATAGGGATAAGGGGCGATAACGTCGGCAAAGATCGCCACCACAATCAGGATCAGGATGACCATGCCACTGATCGTCCCGAGCGGCTTTTGCCGCCACAGCCGGAGGAAGAAATCGGTAAACCGGCCGGTTCGCTCAATCATACCGCACCCTCGGATCCAGGACCGCATACACCAGGTCGATCAACAGATTGATGGCCAGAACCGCGACGCCGAAGAACAGGTTCGTACCCTGGACCACCGGGTAGTCCCGGTCCCGCAGGGCATCGAGCATGAGACGACCGAGCCCCGGCAGGTTGAAGATGTTCTCCATGATCACGGCGCCGCCCACCAGGATCGGCAACTGCAGGCCGACCAGGGTCACCACCGGGATCAGGGTATTCTTGATGGCGTGTCTGATCACCACGACCCGTTCTCCCAATCCCTTGGCCCAGGCGGTGCGGATGTAGTCCTGGCGAAGCACCTCCAGCATCATGGTGCGCGTCATCCGCATCGTACTCGCCGACATGGCCGTGCCCAGAATCAGGCTGGGAATGAGGAATACGCCGAGATTGCCGAGCGGGTCTTCGAAGAACGGAATCAGCTCCATCGGGGGCGACCAGCTCCACCAGATGCCGGGGTATATCATGACCATGATTCCGAGCCAGAAGTTCGGCATGGCCAGGCCGATGATGGCGATGGAACGCCCCGCGTAATCAGCCGCGGTATCCTGGCGAATGGCAGAGTAGATGCCCACCGGCAGCGCAATCAGGAGGCCGAAGAATATGGCCAGGAGACCGAGCTCCAGGGTTACCGGCAATCTCGCCAATATCCGCTCCGCTACCGGCACCTCGTGCATCAATGAGTTGCCAAGGGTGCCGTGCACGAAAATATCTCTTGACCAGCGTCCGTACTGCACCCACACCGGCACGTCCAGTCCCAGCTTCTTGGCCAGCGCTTCCCGGTCCACCACACTGACGTCGAAGTAGCCCAGCCTCAGCACCATGGCGTCCATGACGTCGCCCGGGATGAAGCGCACCGAGAGAAAGACCAGAACGCTCAATATGAACAGGGTTGGAATGAGCAGCAACAGTCTCCTGATGATATAGGCCCGCAATCACTTCTCCGTTGATGCTCAGACTGTCGCTCGGACAATGCGGAGGAGCCGGGAAATCCACGCGGCGGCAGTTCCCAGCTCCTCGCTGTCAGATACGTGGGCGATAAGCCCCTAGAAGCCCATCGACTCCTTCAGCTCCTGGTCGATCCAGAGGCGGGCGAAGATGTTCACGGAGCGGTCCTGCCGTGAAACCTGGCCTTCCCCGTTGTAACCCTTCACCCAGGGCTGGGTCGCGCTGTAGCTTGGCGCCTTTGGCCCCCACAGCACCCAGTGTTTCGCCATGATGTACATGTCAGCCTCCTTGGCCGCCTTCTGCTGCTCCTCGACGGTGGTAGCGGCTGCGGTGGCCTCATACAGGGCGTCATACTCCGGGTCCTGCGGTCCGGGAGGGCTCCAGGAAGCCTGCGAGTAAAACGTCAACAGCGGCACAAGCGGCGGATAGTCGAAGGCGCCGGCGGTCAGACCGAACAACAAGCCCTCGAACGTATGTTCTCGTGCCATGGCGGCGCCGGTCGGCGTGTCCATCGTGGTGATCTCGGCCTCGATGCCAATGGCGGACCAGTAGGCGACCTGCAACTCCGCATAGCCCAGATCGGCTCGGATGCCCGGATCGACGAGGTTGAAGGGAAGCCTGAATCGAACACCGTCATCGCCCCGCGGGTAACCCGCCTCATCCAGCAATGCCTCCGCACCTTCCGGGTCATACCGATAGGTTCGTCGCACCTCTTCGGGCCACTCTTCGAGTGGCGTATTGTAGCCGGGGACGCCCGTTCCTATCATCCCCTGAGGCTGCCAGTCGGCCGCTCCCCCCAGGTAGGTTTCGTTGATCGTCTCGAGGTCCAGGGCCATCTGCATGGCCTGGCGCACCCTGACGTCGTTGGTGGGCGACTCCACGCGCGCGTTGAAGGTGGGATTCAGACGCGCCAGAACATCCCAACTGTGCAGCGTGATTTCGGGGTTGGTCTTGCGCAGGCTCTCGGCGTCGTCAAGCGACCTGATCGAGCCGCCAATGAAACCAAGGTGATCCACCTTCCCGGAGCGCAGTGCGGCCAGCCATGTTGCCTTTTCCTTGATGATAAGGGCCTTCAACTCGTCGATGTAAGGCAGGCGGTTGTCCGGGTACTTCTCGTCGTTGCGCCAATAGTCGGGGCTCTTCGTATGGGTGAAGGAACTGCCCTCGACAAAGTCGGTCAGCTCATAGGGTCCGGTGCCGACCACGTTCTGCCAATCATTGACGTCACCGTGTTGCTCGACGACCTCGGGAGGATTGATGAACGCACCCCAGTGGTTGAGGGAATCGCTCAGGAACGTGATGCTTGGCCTGCTCAGCTTCATCACCACCGTCCAGTCGTCGGTGGCCGTTACCGATTCAACGGGTTCCCTGCCGAATTCTTCAAGAGCGGTGCTCCCTGCTCCACTGAACTCGCCCAGGCCGTAATAGCGGTGAAAGTTGTATTCGATGTCCTTGGCGGTGAGCTCGCGACCGTTCATCGGCGCCTTGTCGTGCCAATGAACACCCTGGCGGATTGTGAAAACATACGTCAGTGGGTCGGGCCGCGACCAGCTTTCCGCCAGCAGCCCGGTAAAGGCAAACTCGGGAATGAACAGGGGGTGGAAGTTGAAGACGTCCCTGTCTATGGCCCAGTTTCCGATGCCGAGCTTCTCGATAACGCCACTGATGAGGTAGCCCGCACCAGCCCCGAACCAGGCGTCGGTCCGATTCGGATCGCCGGAAAAGACATAGGTCAATGTCCCTCCGTACTCGGGCGCGGTCACCATCTCGCCGGTGGTCGGATCGAGCACCATCTCCTTCTCCATCGCCGCCGCCGGCTCCTCCTCTGCGGCGGCAGCCCAAAGGCCGGTCGCGGCCAGGATGAGCACGAGCACAAACACGAAGGTGTGTGCAATTATCGAAAGATTCATACTGTTCTCTCCAGATTCTGAGATTCTGAGAGTGCTTGCTGTTGCGTTGCGCCCTTAGGCGCGCAACGCAACACTTCCCAAGCGAGTTGCGTTTTCCCTGCGCACTCTCGCGCCCGCACCGCGGGCGGTCAAACAGAGAGCGCAATCTCCGGTGGTTGCGCGCGCGACCTGAGCGTCATGAACTCGGGCCGCGCGCGTGGTGCGGTTCTTTGAGTATCAGCTTGTCCTCCTCGCGAGGCAATCACCGTAACACGCGGCCGGCGAGAGTCAAGCACGCGGATCTGTCGACTGGCGACACTGCTACGACGCGGCCGACAGGCGGCGATCTCACCACGGCGGCCTTGCCCCGCGCGCGGACTACCTGCCGGGACGCGCGCATCGCCGCCCTGATCGGCAGATCGGCAGCGCCGCATTCAAGCGCCGCAGGCCTGCTTCGCCTGTTCCGTGCCAAGTCGCGTCGCCGGTCAGGCGTCGGCGGTCTCGAAGGCGGTGATGTTGCGCGAGGCGCGGCTGAACTCGACGCCCACCAAGTGGATCGGCTCGCCGGTGGCGCGGTACTTGTCGGCGTAGCGGCGCTCGCGCAACTGGGCGAGGGCAGAGCCGGGGGGCGCCATCTCCGCCACCTTGAACTCGAACAGGTACACGTGGCCGGCGGTGCGCACCGCCATGTCCAGGCGCCCGTGGCTGCTCGACTCCTCCACCGCGATGTCGTAGCCGAGGGCGGCGAAGTAGGAGTAGACCACGCTGGCGTAGAAGCCTTCGTAGTCGGCGATGTCGTTGCCCGTGTACCACTGGTACGGGATGCTGGCGAAGAAGGCGTGGAACAGCTCCTTCAGGCCGGCGCAGTCGTGCGCCTCCAGCAGGCGCGCCAGGCGGATGCTGTTGGCGGTCTGCCGGTCCGAATCCTGGACCAGGTGACGGAGCAGATGCTCGTTCAGGCTCTGCCGCACCTCCCGGTTGGGATAACCGAGCCGGTACAGCGCCTTGCCGCCCAGCCGCTCTTCGGTGGTGATGGTCAGGTAGCCGGTCTGGAACAGCAGCGCCTCGGTGCCGATCTGATCCACGTCGAACGCAGACAGCAACTCGGCGGTACCGACCATGTCGTCCAGCGACACCGTCGAGACGCGGCGTTCGAACAGCTTGTCGACCAGGAACGCGGGCGTGCCGGTCTCGAACCAGTGCGCTTCAAATTCGCGCCGGCGCAGCAGCAACAGCACGTCGTAGGGGTTGTACACCTTGTCGGCGCCGCGCCAGCTATAGCCGTTGTACCACTCGCGCACCCGCTCCCGGTCCACCCCGCCGAGCTCGGGCGCGAACACCGCGTCCAGGTCGCCCTCCGTGTAGCCGCAGATCGACGAGTACACCGGATCGAGCGTGATGTCGGTGAGGTTGTTCAAGTCCGAGAACAACGCCCCACCGGCGGCGCCTTCGGCTTCGCCGGTGGCCCATCCCGTCCTGCCGCCCAAGAAACTTCCACCGAAGTGTCTTGGGCGGCTCACCTTGGTGAATTTGCTCACTCCCGTCACGAACGTGAACCGTACGTGGGCGTCGCTCGACTTGATCATCCCATAAAAGCCGCGCAGGAAGTCGCGGTTGGCGACCGCCATCTCCGGATCGGCGAGCGCATCGAGGATCGGCTTGTCGTACTCGTCCACCAACACGGCGACCCGCTGCCCGGTCCGGCGATGCAGGGCTTGCAGGAGCCGCCGAAAGCGCCCCGGCGCGCCCACCTCGCGCGCCGGAACACCCGCCGTCTCTTCCAGGTACTCCAGTTGGAGCATCACGTCCTCGTTCAGACTCCCCGCTTCCTTGAAGCTGCCGCCGGCGAAGTCCAGCCGCACCACCGGGCAGCATTCCGACCAGTCCCAGCGGTCGTGCACGTGCAGGCCCCGGAACAGCGGTTCGTTGCCTTCGAACAGTTCCTTCAGCGTGTCCAGAAACAGGCTCTTGCCGAACCGCCTCGGACGTGACAGGAAGTAATTGGCGCCTTCGTCGAGCAGACGTTCGATGAAGTGCGTCTTGTCGACGTAGTAGCAGTCCTGCTCGCGCAGCTTGCGGAAGGTCTGTATGCCGATCGGCAGTCTGCGCCTGGTCACCGGCTCATCCTACCGCACCGCGCGGGCGGCGCCAAACCGGGGCGGTGGGTTTGTATACTGACGTAGTGACAGGTTTACGCAGGTATCCATGATGCTGCTTGGAAATGAGGAACACCGCATCACGGTTGAGCGCTTGGCGCCTACAACCTGAGTGGGGCAGTGTGGATTCGACTTCTCCGCCAAGTTGCCTCTCCCTGGACCTGGAAGTCGGTAAGGACGACCGAATTTGTGCCCTGGGGGCGGTTCGAGCGGATACCGGCCGGGGGCCTGCAATCCTGTGTGCCCCGGCAGGATCTGGAACGCTCAGTTTGCATGTGCGCGCGAGATGGGCTACGCTGGCAACATGGCCAGCACCAAAGCACCGCCTAACGGGCGCTACCAGGTAACGCAACCCCGGCCCGCCCAGCCCGTCCAGTCGCCGGCGTTCCCGGGCTGCAAGCAGGTCCACCTGGCGCGCGCCGAGATCGAGAGCTTCGTGGGACGGCTCGAGTATTGGGACGCGGCCACCGAGACCGCCTGGATCTGCGACCCGGCCATGCCCTATCACGAGCGGCCCACCCGTCGCCTGACGCGTCTCGCCGGGCAAATCGCCGGGGTGCGCGGCTCGCCGATCGAATCGTACGGCTCGATGGACCTGCTGCTGCGTGACCCCGGCGGCGAGCCGCGGCGCATCATGCAGGCCGACGAGTCGGTGTACCTGCATCCGGGCCGGGCCGGGCCGGGGACGAAGGCCATGGTGGTCCGCGAGGACGACTTTCCCGACGTGGTGCTGGAGGTGGATCACACCACAGACGTCCACCGCGGCAAGCTCGCGCTGTACGAATCGTGGGGCTTCCCGGAAGTGTGGGTGGAGGTGCCGGATGCGCCGTCGCCGAGCCGGCCGCACCGGCGCCGCCCGGGGCTGACGATTCACCTGCTGGAGCATGGCCGGTTCCGGGTTGCGGCCGAGAGCCGGGCGTTTCCCGGCTGGCGGGCCGAAGAGATTCACCTGGCGCTGAACGAGCCGATGCCGTCGGCGCAGACAAGCGCGGTATTGGAGCGGGTCGGAGCGGCACTGGGCGCGCGCGAAGGCACCGGCCCGGATGACGACCCGCTGCTCCGCTCGCAACGGCGCCAGGGGTACGAGCGCGGCCGTGCGGAAGGCCACGCGGAAGGTCGCGCGGACGCCCGTACACGTATGGTCCGGCAGATCCTGCGGTCACGCGGCGTTGCAGTGTCGGCGAGGTTCTCCGCCGCTACGGAAGCGCTCGCCACGGCGTCCGAGGAGGCGCTGCTGGCGGCGGCGCTTGGCTGCGCGGATGAGGCGGAGTTCCTTGCCGCGCTTCGGCGCTCGCGCGACCCGGGCGGCTGACCTCCTAGCGCCCCGAAACCGCGCGTTCGGTCGGCCCTTCGATCAGCAACTCCTATTGGGCAAGTGCGCCGGGTCGTGAAAGTCGCGGGTGTCGCTCAGATCAAGCCGGCGGCGCGGCCCCGCTCGATCGTGATCGTGCACGACAGCAGGAAGTCATCGCCGGTGGCGGCAGCATGGCGCGGACCGCCGCCGGCCCGACGCGCCAACCTCATTCGTAGTCCAACTGAGACGGCCTGTCATCATCCCATAGAAGCCGCGCAGGAAGTCGCGGTTGGCCACTGCCATCTCCGGGTTGGCGAGCGCATCGAGGATCGGCTTGTCGTACTCGTCAACCAACACCACGACCCGCTGCCCGGTCTGGCGATGCATCGCTTGCAGGAGCCGCCGAAAGCGTCCCGGCGCGCCCACCTCGCGCGCCGGAACACCCGCCGTCTCTTCCAGGTACTCCAGTTGGAGCATCACGTCCTCGTTCAGACTCCCCGGTTCCTTGAAGCTGCCGCCGGCGAAGTCCAGCCGCACCACCGGGCAATGTCTCGTCCCATAATGCCGCGACATTCCTCAATCACCAGATACCGTCCGCGGAAGGCTCGCTTCAGGAACAGGAGGTCCAGCATTACGACGGGAGCGGAACTCGTGCTCCCGTTGAAGCCCATCAATTCGTAGCGTTGGCCAGCCACTAGTTGAACGCCGATCTGCTCGACAACATTGCGGGGGAGCAGCGTGACGTCTGCGCCGGTATCCAGGAGCAACGGCACGTCGGCAACCATCTGTCCGCTGTGCACGTTACGCAAGGCGACTTGGGCAACCGGAGCCGGTGGATCGCCGCCCGTGGCATCATAGCTCGGCATCCGGTGGTACCCCGATGACCTGTTTCACGAAGTCATGGGCAGTCATGGGCTTGTTCCGGATGTACAAGTCGTGGGCTGTACGTATAGGCTAGCGGTGTCGGCTCGATTTCGGGAATCACTACATATACTTTCGTCTGTTCGGGTAGCGCCACCTTGTCGCGAAGCCTGATCCGGCCGTTTTCGAAGACGCCTTCAACGGTCAACATTGCCATGTTCCACCTCTAATGGTTTCAGTGACAGACCAATCGTCCGACAGTATACATCATCCGTAAGCGTCCGGGAACCAGCCGGGAGAGTCACGAGAGTCACGGGAGTCGCCTCGCCTCGCCCGTTGACATCCAGAAAGCGATCGCCGTCGGCAGCGCGCCGCCGACGAGACGGCAGTCCAGCGAACAGCACGATCGGCGCCTCGTTGCGGCTGGACACCGATGCCGGCGGCTACCAGCGCGACATGGAGGTGACCAGCGGCCACCTGTCGAGCAACCCGCCCCGCGTCCACTTCGGCTTGCCCGCCGGCGCGCGCCCGAGGCGGCTCACCGTCCGCTGGCCGGACGGGTCCGAGGACGTGGTGGACACCGCGGACGGCTTGGCGGCCGACACGCTGCTGACCGTCACCAGGTAGATAGTCGAGCAACTGTGTCAGGTCACGTGCTGAACCGGCGCAGCTTCCGGTATCGGGTAACGGGTAACGCGCCGAAACTCATCAAGCTGCGACTCCGACGTGGTCAGTGTGAATCAAGCACGCGGAGTCCGTCGAACCTGGCGGCGCTGCTACGACGCGGCCGGCAGGGCGCGTTCTCACCGGCAGCGGGGACTGCTGCTGCTCACCGCCCATCGCGCCAAGGGGCGGGAGCTCGATGTCGAGCAGGTCACGTACCGCGTCGCCGACGATGTTCAGGCAGTACACCACCACCGCCAGGCACACGCCCGGCCATACCGCCAGCCGCGGCGATGCTTGGTGTTTGACAACTACGGTCCGCCACCGTAATCATCGGTGTCGTGTATGGAGGCGCTATGAAGGACTACAGAGAAAAGGTCGCGGTGATCACCGGCGCAGGGCGCGGCATCGGCCGAGGGATAGCCCTCCGCTGTGCCAGGGAGGGGATGAAGGTCGTTGTGGCCGGATTCGGGATGGAACCCCTCACCAGGACCGCCGCCGACCTGGAGGCGCTGGGTGCGGAGACGCTGATCGTCCAGACGGATGTATCCGAGGCAGAACAGGTGGAGAACCTGGCAGCAGCCACGATCGAAGCCTTTGGCCAGGTCGACCTGCTGGTGAACAACGCCGGGGTCGCGCAGCCGGGCAAGACACTGGAGCTCACACTGGACGACTGGCACTGGGTAATGGGGGTCAATTTCTACGGCGTGCTCCATGGCCTGCGTGCATTCGTCCCCCGCATGATCGAACGCAAGCAGCCCAGTCACGTGGTCAATGTCTCATCTCTTTCCGGCGTGCTCCCGGCGGGCGGGTCGTACGGGGTCTCGAAACACGCCGTGCTGGTCCTGACCGAATCGCTGTATCGGGAGTTGGCCGAGTCGGCGCCCCACGTCAAGGTTTCGGTGCTCTGCCCGGGTTGGGTGGCGACCGAGTTTTACCGCGTGGATCAGTCTCGTCCCGAGCGTTTCAAAGGGGCGACGACCGAGGTCACCGACGAGTACCGGGAGACTTGGCGCGGGTGGCTGACCGCGGGGATCACCACCGACCAGCTCGCCCGGATCCTGTTCGACGGCCTGGAGCAAGACCAGTTGTACATCGGCGTCCAGGGCTTCCGGGAAGCGGGCCAGGATGTCGGAGAAGCGGTTGTGGCGCGGGCTCAGAATATCGTCCAGGAGACGAACCCACCCATCTCGTAACCTGATCTATCCCGTTCTCGATGTCGGCCAA
This sequence comes from Spirochaetaceae bacterium, assembly GCA_028821475.1. Taxonomy (GTDB): domain Bacteria; phylum Spirochaetota; class Spirochaetia; order SZUA-6; family Bin103; genus Bin103. The sequence continues at coordinate 16,006 of JAPPGB010000062.1, read as the reverse complement.
GTGCTTGATCAGCGTCCGGGCGCTGGGGACAATCGGTCATGAGCACGTTGAGATTCGGCTGGCACATGCCCTCGTTCCCGGTCGACGGCAGCAGCGGGCCGCGGTTCGTGGAGCAGGTTCGGGCTTCCCTGGACCGGCTGCATCCGCACTTCGAATCGGTCTGGGTCGACGACCACCTCTGGCCGTGGGCCGGTTGGCAACCTGCGGACACGCCGTTCCTCGAGTGCGTCAGCACTATCGCCCACTTCGCCACCGTCTATCGGGACCTCACCTTCGGATCGTTCGTGTTCTGTCAGAGCTACCGCACCCCGGCCGTGCTGGCGAAGACGGCGGCCAACCTGCAGTTGCTGACCGGCGGCCGCTACGTGTTCGGCATCGGTGCCGGATGGGTCGAGCGCGAGTACCACGCCTATGACTACGAGTTCCCGAAGCCGGCCGTGCGCATCGCCCAACTGGACGAGGAAGCTCAGCGATTCTCCCGGGCGGGCGTTCACCGTGTTCGAAGTCGGACGCGGCCTGCTTCCACAACTGCTAGTTTGCCCTCAATCTTCGACAGTATTTCTTCCCGTCGGAGGAATGACGTCAGCAACCTTAGTATGAAGGAAGTCGTTGCGTGACGAGGTAGACGCAAAACCACGATGCCGGCATGACTTGACGGAGGATATCGCCGGACATCCCCGAACCCCGAATCGCCAGTGAGTAGGCATAACTCTTTCGACCGCGCATATTCCGCGATCTGCTCGTCACTGGAGGCCGCCATCCCTAGATCCCGAACGTCAACCGACTCGTGACCGCTAGCGGCGATCACACTACCTACAGCGCGGGGTAGATCCGCGTCGATGATGAATCGCAAACCGATCAGGTTGCAGGTAGAGGAAAAACCTCTTCTGCTTCGACGAGTTCCTCGGCGTACTCAAGAGCGGCCCGTACATCTGCGTCTACAACGTCATATTCTTCGCAAATCTCTTTCCGCGTTGCCCCACCTGCAAGGCTTCCAATAATTCGATGCACAGGCACCCGAGTCCCTCGCACCACCGGCTTCCCATGACGGATAGAGGGGTCGATCATTATTCGTTCATTCATCCTGTCACCTCCATGCGAGTGAGAGGCGTTGCAACTCTCACACCAGCGGAAACCCATACGCCACGCTGGGAGGCTCTGCTCGTATCTGCTTGTACCAGCGTAACACCGCAGGGACTCTCCGCGAGTGATTCGGCTGCCATACTACGCTTCAGGCGGCACCTCAGCAAGCGCGCCGGCCCTCCCTGGACTGACCGCTCGGTGGGTCACTTCCGCGCGGGCCGTGCGATCGAATCAGCTTGTCCGACCGCCTGTGCGCCGTAGGCGCCGAGCCGGCCGCTGCCCCGCTTCGAAGTAGACCTGCTCCTTGGCGCCGATCACCGCGCCCGGGACCACCCGCGAGCCGCCGATGCCGCCCAGCACCCCCAGCACCACGATGATCTGCAGCACCCCGCGCCCGACCACCGACATCACCGTAAGCAGGATCAGCAGGCCGGGAGTCGACGTCCAGGCATCGACCAGCCGCTGCACGGTCAGGTCGAGCCGGCCGCCGATGAAGCCGGACACGCCGCCCACCACCAGCGCCACCAGCACGTTGACCGCGGTGGCGGCCAGACCGACGCCCAGGGTGAGGCGGGCGCCGTAGATCAGCCGGCTGGCGAAGCGCGAGCCCTTCTACGCATCCGCGGAGGCGGTCTGGTCGGCGGTCGAGACCGGAAGGATCACCGGGTCGATATCAGCGATCAGCTTCAATAACACCTACTACATCATGCGCAAGTACGGCGGCGAATCGGCGGCGCGGAAGGCGATTGTCGCCCTCCGCGACATCTTCACGGTGGTACCGCTTGACGCGCAGACTCTCAATCAATCGATCGACTCTGCCCGTGCCGACTTCGAGCACGCGGAGTCAGTCGAACCTGCCGGCGCTGCTACGACGCGGCCCGCAGGGAGTGTTCTCACGCCACGGCGGCATCCCCCTGCGCGTGGTCGACCTGCCGGGACGCGAAGATCGCCGCCCTGATCGGCAGATCGGCAGCGCCGCCTGCAAGCGCACGCAGGCCTGCTTCGCCTGTTCCGTGCCAGGTCGCGTCGCCGCTCAGGCGTCGGCGGTCTCGAAGGCGGTGATGTTGCGGCTGGCGCGGCTGAACTCGACGCCGATGAGGTGGATCGGGGCGCCGGCGGCGCGGTACTTGTCGGCGTAGCGGCGCTCCCGGAGCTGGGCGAGGGCGGAGCCGGGGGGCGCCATCTCGGCCACCTTGAACTCGAACAGGTAGACGTGGCCGGCGGTGCGCACCGCCATGTCCAGCCGCCCGTGGCTGCTCGACTCCTCCACCGCGATGTCGTAGCCGAGCGCGGCGAAGTAGGAGTAGAACACGCTGGCATAGAAGCCCTCATAATCGGCGATGTCGTTGTTGGTGTACCACTGGTACGGGATGCTGGCGAAGAAGGCGTGGAACAGCTCCTTCAGGCCGGCGCAGTCGTGCGCCTCCAGCAGGCGCGCCAGGCGGATGCTGTTGGCGGTCTGCCGGTCCGAATCCTGGACCAGGTGACGGAGCAGATGCTCGTTCAGGCTCTGCCGCACCTCCCGGTTGGGATAACCGAGCCGGTACAGCGCCTTGCCGCCCAGCCGCTCTTCGGTGGTGATGGTCAGGTAGCCGGTCTGGAACAGCAGCGCCTCGGTGCCGATCTGATCCACGTCGAACGCAGACAGCAACTCGGCGGTACCGACCATGTCGTCCAGCGACACCGTCGAGACGCGGCGTTCGAACAGCTTGTCGACCAGGAACGCGGGCGTGCCGGTCTCGAACCAGTGCGCTTCAAATTCGCGCCGGCGCAGCAGCAACAGCACGTCGTAGGGGTTGTACACCTTGTCGGCGCCGCGCCAGCTATAGCCGTTGTACCACTCGCGCACCCGCTCCCGGTCCACCCCGCCGAGCTCGGGCGCGAACACCGCGTCCAGGTCGCCCTCCGTGTAGCCGCAGATCGACGAGTACACCGGATCGAGCGTGATGTCGGTAAGATTGTTCAGGTCCGAAAACAAGCTCACCTTGGTAAATTTGCTCACTCCCGTCACGAACGTGAACCGTACGTGGGCGTCGCTCGACTTGATCATCCCATAGAAGCCGCGCAGGAAGTCGCGGTTGGCGACTGCCATCTCCGGATCGGCGAGCGCATCGAGGATCGGCTTGTCGTACTCGTCAACCAACACGGCGACCCGCTGTCCGGTCTGGCGATGCATGGTTTGCAGGAGTCGCCGAAGGCGTCCCGGCGCGCCCACCTCGCGCGCCGGAACACCCGCCGTCTCTTCCAGGTACTCCAGTTGGAGCATCACGTCCTCGTTCAGACTCCCCGGTTCCTTGAAGCTGCCGCCGGCGAAGTCCAGCCGCACCACCGGGAAGCGTTCCGACCAGTTCCAGCGGTCGTGCACGTGCAGGCCCTTGAACAGCGGTTCGTTGCCTTCGAACAGTTCCTTCAGCGTGTCCAGGAACAGGCTCTTGCCGAACCGCCTCGGACGTGACAGGAAATAGTGCTTGCCTTCATGGAGCAGTCGCTCGATGTAGGCGGTCTTGTCCACGTAGTAGCAGTCCTGCTCGCGCACCTCCCGGAACGTCTGCATGCCGATCGGCAGTCTGCGCCTAGTCACCGGCTCATCCTACCGCACCGCGCGGCAGCACGAAACCGGGCGCGCGTTTCCCGGCTTCCGCCTGGGAAAACCCTAGGCACCCTCGCACCATCCCACCGCCGGCGGGTGGGGTGCGTCACTTGCGTGCGGGCCGAGCAGGCAGCGTGGCCTTGCTGACCGCCTGTGCGCCGTAGGCGCCGAGGCGGCCGCTGCCGCCGCGCAGGCGCGGGTCGAGCAGGTCGCGGACCGCGTCGCCGACCATGTTCAGGCAGTACACCACCACCGTCAGGCACAGGCCCGGCCACACCGCCAGCCGCGGCGCGATCTCCATGTACTCGCGCCCCTCGCGGCTCAGCATGCCGCCCCAACTCGGTACCGTGGTCGGCAGGCCGAACCCCAGGAAGCTCAACGACGCCTCGCTGATCACCACCGCGCCGATGTTGATGCTGTAGATCACGATCAGCACCGGCGCGATGTTGGGCAGCAGGTGGTGCAAGAGGGTGCGCCAGCGCGAGCTGCCGACCGCCCGCGCCGCCTCGAAGTAGACCTGCTCCTTGGCGGCGATCACCGCGCCCCGGACCACCCGCGAGCCGCCGATGCCGCCCAGCACCCCCAGCACCACGATGATCTGCAGCACCCCGCGCCCGACCACCGACATCACCGTAAGCAGGATCAGCAGGCCGGGAGTCGACGTCCAGGCATCGACCAGCCGCTGCACGGTCAGGTCGAGCCGGCCGCCGATGAAGCCGGACACGCCGCCCACCACCAGCGCCACCAGCACGTTGACGGCCGTCGCGGCCAGGCCGACGCCCAGGGTGAGGCGGGCGCCGTAGATCAGGCGGCTGGCGAAGTCGCGGCCCAACTGGTCGGTGCCCAGCGGGTAGCGCGCCGACGAGCCCTGCAGCCGGTCCATCAGGAACACCTCGTTGGGCCCGAACGGCGCCAGCACGTCGGCGAACAGCGCCACCCCGATCAACAGCAGCAGCACGCTCCCGAGCACCACCGCCAGTGGCTTCTCCCGGCGCAGCCGGACGAAGAAATCGGCGAACGCGCCCATCGGTGCCCTACCGGTAGCGCACGCGCGGGTCGATCAGCGCGTACGAGAGGTCGGTGACGAGATTGACCGCCACCACCACGGCGGCGAACACCAGGTTGACGCCGGAGACGATCGGGTAGTCCCTGATCGTCAGCGCATTCACCAGCAGCCGCCCGAGCCCCGGCAGATTGAAGATGTTCTCGATGATGACCGAGCCGCCCACCAGGATCGGCACCTGCAGGGCGACCAGGCTGACCACCGGGATCAGGGTGTTCTTGACGGCGTGGCGCAGGATCACCGATCGCTCCAGCAGGCCCTTGGCCCACGCGGTCCTGATGTAGTCCTGTCTGAGCACCTCCAGCATCATGGTCCGCGTCATCCGCATGGTGGCCGCGGACAGATAGGTCCCGAGGATCAGGCTGGGCACGGCGAATCCCGCCAAGCTCCCGAGCGGGTCGTCCGCGAAGGAGACCAGCACCAACGGTGGGGACCAGCGCCACCAGATGGCGGGAAACAGGATCACCATGGTGGCCAGCCAGAAGTTGGGCGTGGCCAGGCCGAGGATGGCCAGCGAACGGCCCACGTAGTCGGCGGCGGTATCCTGGCGGATCGCCGAGTAGATACCGACCGGCACGGCGATCACCAGCCCGATGACGATCGCCATCAGGCCGAGCTGAACGGTCACCGGCAGCCGCTGGGCGATGCTCTGCTCCACGGTGTCGCCGCCCATCAGTGGCTCGCCGAGCGTGCCGCGCAGCACGATCCCGCCCACCCAGCGCCCATACTGGACGTAGACCGGCACGTCCAACCCCAGCCGACGCTCCATGGCTGCGCGGTCGATCCCCTCATGCCCGAGTCTCGACCAGGAGCGTTCCATTTGCATTTGCATGACGTCGATGACATCGCCCGGGAGGAAGCGGACCAACAGAAACACCAGGACGGTCACGAGGAACAGGGTCGGGATGACCATCAACAGCCGCCGGACGGCATACGCCCTCATGCATTACGCTCCATCGTTTGTGGGGGACTGAGCTAGCAGCCCGTGGCGAAACTCCGGCTGCTAGGAGCAGGGCCGGCCGCCGGCCGTGCGCGACCCCACCCCAGCAGCAAACGCGCCGCGCGCTACGGTTTCAGGCTGCTATCGAACCAGATGCGCCAGAAGACTGCTCTGGCCCATCCCATCGTGGACTCGCCGTTGAATCCCGCGACCCACGGCTGGACCAGGTTGAACTGCGGCCCAATTGGGCCGAATAGCTGCCAGAACTGCTCGATCGAGTACATGTCCAGCTCGCGGAGCGCCGCGTTTTGCTCGTCCAGCGTGGTCGCGCCAGCGGCCTCGTCGAACTTGGCCTGGTACCACTCGTCGTCGACATTGGAGGTGTTCCAACCTGCCGTCGGAAGGAACTTCCCCAGAATCTGGATTGCGGGGCACTTGCAAGCCCCTTCCGCCGTGATGAGCTCATATTCGCGAGCGTTTCTTCTGGCCCCGTACTCAGCTCCCCCTCGCACCTCGACCTCTACCTTGACGCCGATGGCGTCCCAGTAACTGATCAGGAGCTCAGTGTGGTTCAGGTCGAACCGCTCCTGGTGCAGAATCTCGCTCTTGAATCTGACGCCGTCGTCGCCGCGCGGATAGCCCGCCTCGTCGAGCAGCGCCTCGGCACCGGCCGGGTCATACTCGAATACCTTCCTGACATCTGCCGGCCAATCCTCGAACGGGACCGCGACGGCCGCATTGAAGCGGCTGACCTGCCCCTGCGGGATGATATCTGCAAAGCCCTTGTAGAATCCCTGGTCGATCTCCTCGAGGTTGATCGCCATCTGCAGCGCCTTGCGTACCCGGATATCGCCAAAGGGCTCCACCTGGGTGTTCGGGGCCACCGCATTGTCCGACCGCAGGCCATACGGAGACGGCACCAGCTCCGGGTTGGTCCGCTGCAGGCTCTCGAGCTGATCGATAGTCCGCAATTGGGTGAGCGTGAGCGCCCCCACGTAGTCGAGCTGGCCGGTGCGCAGCGCCGACAGGTAGGTCGCCGCTTCGGGCATGATCAGCCCGCGTAACTGGTCGAAATAGGGGAGGCGGTTGTCCGGAAACTTCTCGTCGAAGCCCCAGTAGTCGGGATTCTTGTCATAGGTGATTGAACTGCCCTTGGTCCAGTCGGTGAGGGAATAGGGTCCGGTGCCGACCAGATCCCGCCAGTCCTCGCCGTCCCCCTCTGCCCGGATGACCTCGGGCGGGTAGATAAGGTTAATCGGCCCCTGGATGATCTTGGCAAGAACAGAGACGCTTGGCCTCGCCAGCTTGAACTCCACTGTCGAGTTGTCGGTGGCCGTTACCGACTCGACCTCGACGCCGGCCAAGAGATCGGATCCGTACAACCGCTCGGTGAAGCCGCTGCCGAGGCCCATCATCCGGTGGTAGTTGAATTCGATGTCCGCGGCGGTCAGCGCGCGACCGTTCATCGGCGCCTTGTCATGCCAGCGAACGCCCTGGCGGATGTTGAGGATGATGGTGAGTGGGTCGGGTTGCGACCAGCTTTCAGCCAACGCCCCCGTCGTGTTCGCCGGCGCGACGAGCACGTTGAAGTCGAACTCATCTCTCGGCAGCGCCCAATCCGCGATGCTCACCAGCTCCAGCACGTGACTGACTATCGTAACCGCTCCGAAGCTGTCGGTGCTGGCTGGCTCTTCCTTGAGTGCAAAGGTGAACGTGCCGCCGTACTCGGGCGCGCTGATCATCTCGCCGGTGGTGGGGTCGAGCACCATCTCCTTCTCGACCGCGGCCGCCTCCTCGCCGGCGGGGGCGGCAAACGTAACGGTAGCCACCAGCGCGAACACCAGCGGCAGCACCATGAGTCTGGGAGTCATAACGTACTCCTCCTCGTTGTCGGGATCGGGACCGCGCCCCGTTGCCCGTGGTTCTCTTGGGCCGAAGACTTCGGCCTTCTCGCATGGTCGTGGTAGTGGTCGCACCCGAAGCGGGAGACAGCGCCGCGAGCGCCGGTCTCCGCGAGCGTGGTGCGATGGGTGTGGATGGCGAAGGGAGCCGCTACGTCGTCAGCGGCACTGATGGCGACACAGTGGGGGATGTGGCTCGGCGAGCGTAGAGAGCGGTCAGTTACCGAGTGCTTGGTTTGTTGCGGAGCAGGACGGAGCAGGACGGAGCAGGACGGAGCAGGACGGAGCAGGACGGAGCAGGACGGAGCGCTAGCGTTCGCGGCTAACGGGTGGCTGCGGTGGGCCGTGTGATCGCGCTTCATCCGCGTACCAAGCCGCCATTCTACCACGCGCCCGGCACCCGTCAAGCACGCCGAATCGGTCGAATCTGTCGGCTGGAAGGTGCGACCGGGTCGCGCTACCATGCCGATCGGAGTTCGGCGCATGGAACAGATGCCCAGTCCGGTGCTGCGTACCGCGATAGGAAACTATGGCCATACCACGGCCTTGAAGGATGGCACCATAACCTCCCCGATGTTCGACCTGGAGCACGTCGAGGTCTCCCCCGTGCCGATGATATTCCGCCGCATGGTGCGCGGCCTTGAGTTCGATGTCGCGGAGATGGCGCTGGCGACCTGTTTGTGTGCCCGCGCCCACGGCAGGCGCTTTACCGCAATCCCCATCTTTCTGACCCGCGCGTTCTATCACGGCGAGTTGCGGTACCACCGGCGCAGCGGTATCCGGGAGCCCAAGGATCTCGAAGGCCGCAAGGTGGGCGTGCGCAGCTACACGTTTACCCCCGGCGTCTGGACGCGCGGCATCCTGGCCGCCGAATACGGCGTCGACCTGGACGCGGTCACCTGGGTTCTGTCGGGAGACGAACACGTGCAGGAGTGCGTCGCGCCCGCCAACGTGGTGTCGTCGCCCAACAACAACCTCGCGACGATGCTGCTCGCCGGCGAGATCGACGCCGCCATCGCGCCCGGCCCGGTCGACTCGCCTGACATCCAGCCGCTGTTCCCGGACGCCCGGCAGGCCGACGACGCCTGGCACCGCAGGACCGGGATCTATCCGATCAGCCACCTGCTGGTGGTGAAGGACGCCGCGCTGGCGTCGCACCCCGGTCTCGCAACCGAGCTGTTCCGCCTGTTCAGCGAGGCCAGGTCGCAGTACCTGCCGCGCCTGCGCTCCGGCGCCGCCGACGACGCCGGCGATCGGTCGCTGCGGAAGATGCCGCAGACGGTCGGCGGCGACCCCCTGCCCTACGGCTTCGAGAGTTCGCGCAGGACTCTGGAGACCTTCATACGCTTCAACGTTGACCAGGGAGTGATACCGCAGACGGTCGCCCCGGAGGACCTGTTCGTGCCGGAGACCCTGGCCCTGGTCTGAGCGAGTAATCCGGGGCGAGACCCGATCAACCCGTTCGTAGCTGTACCACCTGCTTCCGTCGGTGCCGTGGAATGCAGCCTTGCGGGTGCACCGACGCGCGTGGTTTCATGTCCGGCGATGTTTCGAGGTTCGATGGGGACGGCGTGCCTTGCGGCTCTGCTGTGTGCCGGCCCGCTCGGCGCGGCTCCCCGCGTTGCAGTTGTCCCGGTCAGCGCCGAGACGAGTTGCACGGGAGCGTTCGTGGCGCGGCCGCTGCCGCACTCGGTGCAGCCGATGCCGAACCTGCCGATGCCGTTCGACAGCAACGGCGCGGGGGTCGCGATCGCCGACCTCGATGGCGACGGCTGGCTGGACGTGCTGCTCGGCGGGCTGCACGGCCCGGCGACGGTGCTCTGGAACCGGGGCGGGCCGGGAGGTCCGGCGTTCGATGCCGCCGCGCTCGAACTGGTCGGGGCGCGCGCGGTGGCCATCGTGGACGTGGACGGCGACGGACACCAGGACATCGTCGCCACCCGGCCCGACGAACGTCCGCGGTGGCTGCGGGGAAGCGGCGGACGCACCTTCCGGATCGTGGACGACGAACGGTTCATCGCCCGCTACCCCATCTACACGATGGCGTGGGACGATCTCGATGGCGACACCGACCTCGACCTGGTCGGCGCCACCTACGACGCCGAGTTGGAGCGATACGAAGCGATGGAGGCATACCGGAACTTCGTGACGACCAACGTTTCCACCGCCCGCACCCGGCAGCGGGGGGTGTGGTACTACGAGAACCTCGGGCCGCGCGACCGGCGCAGCGCCTTCGAGCCGGGTGAGTTCCAGTTCCTGGCATGGCCCCTCGCCGCCGGCGCGATGGCACTGGCCATCGTGCTGACCGACGTCGACGGCGACGCGCTCAGCGACATCGTCGTGGGCAACGACTACGACGTCCCGGACAACGTATTCCTCCGTACCCCCGATCGGGTGCGCCCGCACCGGTCGTGGTGGCGCCCCGGCAGCCCGTTCCCGGTAACCACCCGCAACACCATGGCATTCGCCACCGGCGACGTGGACAACGACGGCCGCATCGAACTGTTCGCGGCGGACATGAGCCCGTACCGCGCGGGTGCGGACATCGACGAGGCCTGGGGGCCGCTGTTGCAACCGGGCGGCGCGGCGACCCCGGTGGGCGACGGCGTGCAGGCCGCGGCCAACGTGCTGCAGACCCGGCAGGAGGACGGCTCCTACCTGGACACCGCCGGCCGCGCCGGGGTGGCCGCCACCGGCTGGAGCTGGTCGGCGCAGTTCGGGGACTTGGACAACGACGGCGACCTGGACCTGTACGCCGTCAACGGCATGGTCGGCGACCCGTTCCGCAAGCTGGCGAACGCCGAGCTGGTGGAGGAGAACCAGGCGCTGCGCAACCTGGGCGGAGGGCGCTTCGTGGCCGCGCCGGAGTGGGGGCTGGGCGCCACCGAGAGCGGGCGCGGCATGGCGCTCGGCGACCTGGACCGCGACGGCGACCTGGACATCGTGGTCAACAACTACCGGGCGCCGTCGCTGCTGTTCGAGAACCGCCTGTGCGGCGGGGCGAGCGTGCAGGTGGACCTGGTCTGGTCCGGCACGGCCAACGGGTTCGCGATCGGCGCCTCGTTGCGGCTGGACACCGATGCCGGCCGCTACCGGCGCGACGTGGAGGTGACCAGCGGCTACCTGTCGAGCAACCCGCCCCGCGTCCACTTCGGCTTGCCTGCCGGCGAGCGCCCGCAGCGGCTCACCATCCGCTGGCCGGACGGCGCCGAGGACGTGGTGGGCGCTACGGACGGCTTGACGGCCGACACGCTGTTGACCGTCACCCGGTAGCACTTCACCGGGGGACCTGCAATCTTGCCTGCCGCCAAGGATACGAGGATGAGTCAGGCGCCAAGTTGGAGTGGGTTGCGCCGCCGTCAGCGGCGCCGCTGCTCGACGTGCTGGCGAAGCGCGAGCCGTGGACGATTATCCCCGATCCCCCGCCAGCCGCAGAAAGTCCGCTTCGTCCCGGCACTCCAGCGCCGCCCGCACCAGGTCCTCGGCGGAGACGCCCTCAAGCTCGGCCAACCGCCGTGGCAGCGCGGCCGACACCGGCACGCCCCGGGTCTCGAATACCTGCAACACCGCCGCGGTCAGCGCCTCCACACGGCCTTCCACCCGACCTTCCCGGCGCTCGGCGCGCAGCAACGGGTCGTCTTCCGGCCCGGTGCCTTCCGCCGCACCCAGCGTTCGCCCCACCCGGCGCAACGCCGCGATGGTTGCGTCCGCCAGCTCGTCCTCGTTCAGCGCGATGTGAATCTCCGCCGCCGTCCAGCCCGGAAACGCCCGGCTACTCGACGCCGTGCGATAGCCTCCGTCCGCCAACAGGCAAATCGTCAAGCCGGGACGCAGCCCCACCGGACGGCAGGCGCTGCACGGCGAGACCATCATTGATCAGGAGGTGATGCCGCGCCTGTCGCTCCCGCGCTGACCGGATCTTTTGCCGCCACCTGGACTCCTATAATGTCAGTAAATGACAGGTTCAGCACTGAGCAGCGCGCCCTGATCATCCGGTGCCGACGGGCCTCAAACCGACGTCACGGCGCTGGCACCCAGCCGCCCCCCGCCGCCTCTGAGCCGCGGGTCGAGCAGGTCCCGCACCGCATCGCCAAACATGTTCAAACTGTAAACGGTTACCGTCAGGCAAAGACCAGGCCAGGCAGCCAGGTGTGGTGCCTCCTCCATGAATCGACGCCCTTCGCCGCTGAGCATACCTCCCCAGCTTGGAACCTCGATGGGCAGGCCGTATCCGAGGAAGCTGAGAGAAGCTATGCTCAGGATTACACCTCCGATGTTGATGCTGAATATGATGATTATGACAGGCATGATATTGGGTAGGACATGCCGGATCAGTGTTCTCCATCTTGAGCTGCCAATCGCCTCCGCCGCCTGAAAATACACATTCTCTTTAATGCCAATAACGGCACCTCTGACCAGTCTTGAGCCGCCGATGCCTCCTGCTATCCCCAGGACCACTATTATCTGTGGCACACCCCGCCCCACTATGGACATTATGGTCAACAGCAGGAGCAGTCCCGGGTAACACACCCAGGCATCGACAAATCTCTGCACAGCCAGGTCCAGTTTGCCGCCCAGGAATCCGGAAGTGCCGCCTATCAGAACGGCCACCACAACATTGAGAGTGGTGGCGGTCAGACCAACAACTATCGAAAGACGAGCACCATATATAATGCGGCTCAACAAGTCTCGCCCAAACTGATCGGTACCCAGCAGATAGCGGGCCGATGAGCCCTGCAGCATGTCGTACAGGTGCATTTCATTATAGGGATAGGGAGCCAGAACATCCGCAAAGATAGCCACGAAAATCAACAGCAATACGATGATTCCGCAGGCAGCACCCAGTGGATGCTCCTTCCACAGTCTGATGAAGAAACCTCTCATCTATAACGGATCCTGGGGTCCAAATAGACATAAGTCAGGTCGATGAATAGAACGATCATCATAACGACGGTGGCGAAAAACAGGTTTACTCCGGAGATCACCGGATAGTCTTTGTCCTGGAGTGCCGCCACCATCAGGCGACCTAGCCCCGGCAGGTTGAATATGTTCTCCATGATAACCGAGCCACCTATCAGGATAGGCAACTGCATGCCTACCAGGGTCACTACCGGGATCAGGGCATTCTTGAGGGCGTGGCGCAGGATGACTACCTTCTCGCTCGCCCCCTTTGCCCAGGCCGTCCTGATATAGTCCTGCCTTAAGACCTCCAGCATCGTGGTTCGCGTCATCCGCATCGTCATTGCAGCTATGGACGTCCCCAGAATCAGGCTGGGAATGATAAACAACCCGAGATTCCCCAACGGATCTTCCGTGAAAGGAACCCACTCCATCGGCGGCGACCAGCCCCACCAGATTGCGGGGTAGAGCATGACCATCAGAGCCAGCCAGAAGTTGGGCGTTGCCAGGCCGATGATGGCGATGGAACGCCCCACGTAGTCGGTTGCGGTATTCTGCCGAACCGCGGAGTAGATGCCGACGGGTAGCGCTATCAACAGCCCGATTGCGATTGCCAGAAGGCCAAGCTCAAGGGTTACCGGCAGTTTACGGAATATCGTCTCCTCTATCGCCTCCTGGGCGCCAAGGAGTGAGTGGCCAAGGCTGCCCTGGAGGAGACCTTTGAAGTGGGACTCACCGGTAACCCAGTCAGGGGTCGGCAACACTCCTATCCAGCGTGCATACTGCACGTGGACGGGCACGTCCAATCCCAGCATACGCTCAAGAGCTTCGCGGTCTACCTCCATGGCGATGAAGTCCCACCGACCCAGCATTGCGTCTATTGTATCGCCCGGGATGAAGCGGACCGAGAGAAAGACCAGGACGCTCAATATGAACAGGGTGGGGATTATCAGCAATAACCGCCTGATGATATAGGCTCTGATGTAACATTCCTCCTGATCGTTGCGGTATGAATCGGGTGCGGGAGCTGGGAGGCCCCGGCCCCCCAGCCCCCTTTATTGGCTGAGCTCAGCTACAAGGGATGAAACCCTTAATAACCCATTTCTTTCTTCAGCTCACTATCAATCCAGAGGCGGGCGAAGAGGAGATTAAAACCGAGAGGGTCCAAGCCTGTGTCCATTTCACCGTTATAGCCTATGAGCCACGGCTGGGCCAAATAATACACTGCAGGTTTACCCCCCCATATCTGCCAGTGCTTCTCTATCATGTACATATCTGCCTCTGCAATCAGCCTCTGCTGCTCCTCAATGGTAGTAGCGTTTAGGGCGGCGTCAACCATGGCGTCCACCTCAGGCCACCGGGATCCGGGGCGGTTCCACACTGCATCCGAGTGAAACCAGCCTACCATCATGACAGGGTCATAAAGATTGCCCATATTGGTTTGGTGCAAGCCTTCCCAAGTACGCGAGAATACCCTCTCGTTATGTACGTCATAGGGAACTGCATCAATCTCAACATCGACGCCAATCTCTGCCCACTGGGAGACAATTATTTCAGTAATGTCCGTATTTCCAACCGAGACATTCACGGAGGTCTTAAATCTAGTGCCGTCGGCGCCGCGCGGGTATCCAGCCTCATCAAGGAGCTTCTCGGCCGCTTCCGGGTCATAGGTATAGTATTGCTTGACCTCGTCGGGCCACTCATCAAACGGGATGTAATACCCTTTCACCCCTACTAGCCCGTGAGGTGTAGTATCTGCATAACCCCTCCAGTACGTAGCCTTAATGGGCTCAAGGTCCAGTGCCATCTGCATTGCGCGGCGCACGTTGATGTCGTCAAAGGGCGGCACGCCCACGGTAGGAGCAAAAGAACTACCCGACCGAAACCAAACCGGCCATGCCGCGATTTCGGGGTTGGTCCGCTGCAGGCTCAGTACCGATGCCAATTGGTTTTCGACCCACCGTCTGTAATCAATCTTGCCTGTGCGCATTGCTGCCATAATTGATGCTTCCTCTGGAATCATCAGTCCCCTTAACTTGTCAACGTAGGGCAGGCGGTTCTGCGGGTATTTTTCGTCGTAGCCCCAGTAGTCAGGAATCTTGGTCCAGGTCGCAGAGCTGTCCTCGACGTAGTCAGTCAGCTCAAAGGGCCCGGTGCCGACCACGTTCCTCCAGTCCTTCATGTCACCGTATTGCTCGATTACCTCGGGGGGGGATATGTAAATAAAGTAGTCGACGAGCATAAGCCGCAGCGCAGGGAGGTATGGCTTCGTCAGCTTAACGACCATCGTATGCTTGTCGGTGGCCGTTACCGATTCCCATGGTATGGAGACGAATGGGGCGGCGCCACCCACGGGGGAAGGTCCGGCGTCGGCAAACTTGCCCATACCCAATAGACGGTGAAAGTTGTATTCGACATCATCGGCAGTGAGCTCCCGACCGTTCATCGGTGCCTTATTATGCCAGTGAACGCCCTGGCGGATGTGGAAGGTATAGGTGCGCCCGTCCGGGGAAATATCCCAGCTTTCCGCCAGTTGCTCTATCATGACCGACTCAGGGGTCGGGCCCGATTTAAAGTCCCATACGTCCCTATCTATTCCCCAGTTCCCGATACCTAGCTTCTCTACGACGCCCGAGATTATCCCGCCCGAATAGTGGTAATAGGGGTCTGTCGCCTGTGGCGAATATGGGTGTAAGTGTAAGGTTAATGTCCCGCCATACTGTGGCGCAACCACCATCTTGCCGGTGGTCGGGTCGCGCACCATTTCCTTCTCCACGGCGGCTGCCGGCTCCTCTTCTGCGCCCGCGGCCCAGAGGCCGGTGGCAGTCAGGGTCAGGACCAACGCAACCGCGAAGGTCTTTGTCACAATGTTCATAACTATCTCCAGGATGTTTGATTTCGAGAGTCTTGCGGAGCGGGTTGCCGCTCCCCGGATCCTCTCGCGCCCGCAACGCGGGCGGCCGGTGTGAGTCAGATTCCTGCAGCGTGCGGCGTGTGACTCACCGGGTTCACCCGGGCTCACGCCGCGCGCGCGTGAGGTTCTTTGAGTATCATTCGAGCCTCCTTCTTCTCGTTACAACGCGACGCGTGGCGGTGGTCTGAGCAGCAGCGCGTCTGAATGGCCGGCAACGCTGGGGGTGTCGCCGGCGGGGATCCGGGACGGCCTGAGTCGCCGGGAAGGGCACGGGCGGCCCGGCGATCGACCGAGCCCGCGCCACCGATAGCTACGGCGGTGGTGAAGGCGACCGCGTGCGCGGGGTCGCGTACGGGGCGATTAGCATTAGCCGGAGCGGTTAGTTGTTCTCGGTCCGAAAAGTTGGAGGGAAGGGGGGGGGTAGGCGAGGATACGACGCACCTGCGTTGCCGCTAACCGGTGGCAGTGCTGAGTGGTGTTATCACCCATCTCTTGCATCCGTTGAAACCTGAGCTTCTCAACTTAACACACCTGCGGCAAACACGTCAACAGGCGAATCCATGCCCAAATCCTCGCCTAAGGCCGCCGCCAGCGCCCCTGGGGCCATCGACATGCC